>JBBQBU010000425.1:0-5446 GCA_038318015.1 Chloroflexota bacterium
CTGACCGACGATGAGCGCGAGCGCCTGATGACCGTTGTGCTCGACCATACCGCCGGCCGCGTGCCGATCATCGTCACCACCACGCACTTCGGCACCGCCATCGCGGCTGAACGCAGCAGGCGGGCGCAGCAGGGCGGCGCGTCGATGGTCATGCTGATGCCGCCATACCACGGCGCGACGCTTCGCCCGACGGACGCGGGCGTCTACACCTACTTTCAAACCGTCGCAGACGCCATCACCATCCCGATCATGATTCAGGACGCCCCAATGAGCGGCGTGAACCTCTCGGTGGACTTCCTGGCGCGCATGGCCCGCGAGATTCCGCAGGTGGCGTACATCAAGGCCGAGATGCCCGGCGCGGCCGACAAGCTGCGTGCGCTGATCGAGGCGGCCGGCGACGCGCTGGACGGCCCGTTCGACGGCGAAGAATCGATCACGCTGATCCCGGACCTGGACGCTGGGGCCACGGGCACCATGCCCAGCGCGATGATCCCGGACGCCCTGCGTCTGGTCTGCGACCGCTACCGCATGGGCCAGCGCGACGCCGCCGTGGCCGTCTACGAGCGCTGGCTGCCGCTCATCAACTACGAGAACAAGCAGTGCGGCCTGCGCGCGACAAAGGCACTGATGAAGGAGGGCGGCATCATCGCGAGCGAGTTCGTGCGGCACCCGATCATGCCGCTCCACCCGGCCACGCGCGCCGGGCTGATCGAACTCGCGCACCGCCTGGACCCGATGATTCTGCGCTGGGGCAAGTAGCCCCGGACTGGCAACCTGGCGTCAGCAGCCGGCCCGGCGGCTGACGCCAGGTTGACGCATCTTTCGCGGGCGGGGTAGCGTGTCGGCAGCCGGCGTCATGGACGCCGGGTCGTGAGGTGTGGGCGAGCGCATGGTGAGTCTGCCGTCAGAAGAGCCGCCCTCAAGGCCGCAACAACCTCCCGCCGCCACAGACGGCCGCGATGCCGACGCACAGGGGACCGCCAGACAGTCACCGACCAAGTCGCAGACCGTCGAAGTGACGGCGGTCAGTGCCCCGGCGACGACGCCCGATCCTGTCCTTCAGGAGCGCAACCTGCGCGCCCTCCTGATCGTGGCGGCCACCAACAACACCGCCTGGGATCTCGTGACCCCGTTCATCCCGCTGTTCGTCTTGTTGCTGGTCGAGGGCGACCCGGTGGCCGCCGCAACGTGGAGCGGCATTGCCGTCGGGATCGCGCCGCTGATGACCGCCGTTGCCGGCCCGTTCTGGGGCAGCATCGCCGAGCGGTTTGGGGCGCGGCCGGCCATGCTGCGTACGCTGCTGATGGCCCCCTGCTTCGTCTTCCTGATCGCCTTTACCACCGAGATCTGGCAACTGATGATCCTCCGGTTCCTGATCGGCGCGTTTGGTGGCTTCTACGTGCTGGTGCACGCACTGGCCGCCCAGACGGCCCCGCGCGACAAGGTCGGGCAGGCTATCGGCACCCTCCAGGCGATCTCGATGGTCTGCCTCGCGATCATCCCGCCGGTCGCCGGCCTGTTCACGGACACCTGGGGCTTGCGGAGCAACTTCGTGCTTGGGGCGGCGCTGATGCTGGTCAGCTTTGCCGTCATGTGGCGCGGGTACAAGACCGAGCAGGTGCCGCCGGTAGTACCAAGCGCAATGACACCACGTCGGGAGTCTCCGCCGAAGCCGCGTGGCTCGTACTGGTCGTTGCTGGCCGATCCGCAACTGGCGCTCGTGGCCGTCATCATCTTTGTCGGGCAGTACGTGGAGCGCACGTTCTGGCCGCTGGCACCGCTGCTGCTGGTCGAGATGGAGCCAGACTCCGGCCAGCTTGGCCTGATGACCGGGCTGGTGTTGGGCATCGGCTCGGGCGCAACAGCGCTGTCGGCGTTCGTCGCTGGGCGACTCTCACGGTGGGTCTCGGCGCGTACGCTGCTGCTGTGTGCGCTTGCCGCTGGCTGCCTGACTCTGCCGATCCTGTACGTGACTGGCTCGTTCTGGCAGTTCGTCGGAGTGCGCATCGTCATGGGGCTGCTGACGGGGTGCATCGTCACGCTCGCCTACGCGCACGTCAGCGCGACCCTCTCGACCGACCGACTGAGCGCGGCGTTCAGCATGTTCGCCAGCGTGGCGATGGTCGCCTCGGCGGTCGGGCCGGTCTCGATCAGCACGCTGGCGACGACGGCTGGGTTGCGGTCGCCGTTGCTGGTCGGCACCATCGGGTTCGCCGTCTGCATCGCGTTGCTGCTGGCGGCCGGGCGGCGTTTCGCGGCGGTCCCGCCAACCCGACCCCAGGCAAGCGCCGGCGGCCTGTAAGCGTGATGCCTGGGCTGGCGGCTGGCCGGCTGATCGGCGTCGCTGCCTACGAGAGCGTCCCAGGGTTCGCGGCCCGGTGAGGCGGCTTGCCTGCCATTGACGCGCGTTGCCGTGCGACGGCTGCGCGCACGTCGCGTCGGCAATTGCTCATTCGTGCAGCGGTCCATCGGCACCGGACAAGATAGTTGACAGCACCGTCTGAAACAATGATAGTGTCGTTCACCAAGAACGATGTTGACAATCTCCACCGTCGGAGGACCGTGATGGTCGTGGATCGAAAGTCGGCGCGACTCGAAAGGCTGGAGCCACGCGCGCTCAGCCGTCGAATCGTCGATCAGCTCAAGCGTGTCATCATCGCTGGTGAGCTGAGGCCGGGCGACCGCGTCCTTGAGACGGACCTTGCCGCGCAGCTTGGCGTGAGCCGCGGCCCCGTCCGCGAGGCCTTCCGCCAGCTTGAGCAAGAGGGCTTGCTCATCAGCCACCCGCATCGTGGCACGTTCGTCGCGTCGGTGCCCGAGGACGAGATCGAAGAGGTCTACGCGTTGCGGGCGCATCTGGAAGGGTATGCTGCGCGCCGCGTCGTCACGGAGCGTCAGGATGAGGCCGTCGCGGCGCTGGGCGAACTCCTTGAGTTGATGTTGCAGGCGGCACACGCCAACGACCTGCCGGCGTTGGCAGACCTGGACCTACAGTTCCACGACACCCTACTTGAGCTATCCGGCTATACCGGCCTGCACCGCATCTGGCGTAGTATGGACGGCCTGGTCCGCGCCCGCACCTACGCGACGCTGGCGCTGCCAGGCCGCCGCGAGCTAATCGAGTACACTGCCGGCTCGCACCGGCCCATCGTCGAGGCGATCCGCTCAGGTGACCCGGATGCGGTGGATGCGGCTGTGAAGCACCATATCCACGAAGTGCCGAGTCTAATGGCCGGCAAGATGCCGAACGGCACCGCCGTCTGACCCTCCTGCCACAGCAGGACAATGCCCGTGGAGTTCTCCCCGCGACTGGGCAGTCTGCGCTACCCTCTCGTTGCATCGAACGCACTGCTGCGTATCTTGCTCGGTCGGCGGCGCCACGCACCGGCCGATCCGCAAGGAGAGGCCATGACCGTCAGTGGACGGACCGTCACCGAGACTGTGAATGTCTCGGCCGAAAAGCTGCTAGAAATCCATGCATCAATGGCACGTATTCGCGCCTTTGAGGAGCGGATGCGTGAGATGTTCCTTGCCAGTCGGCTGCCCGGCTTCATGCACCTGTACGTGGGCCAAGAGGCCATCGCGGCCGGCATGCGCGCTGCCCTGCGCCCCGACGACTACATCGCCTCCACGCATCGCGGGCACGGTCATGCGCTGGTAAAGGGTGCCCGCATGGACCAGATGGCCGCCAAGATCATGCGCAAGGCGACCGGCATGTGCGGCGGCAAAGGCGGCAGCATGCACGTGGCCGACTTCTCGGTCGGCATGCTCGGCTGCAATGGCATCGTCGGTGGAGGGCTGGGGCTCGTTGCTGGCACGGCATTCTCCGCGAAGTACCGTGGCACCGATCAGGTGGCCGTCGCGTTCTTCGGCGATGGCGCATAGAGCAAGGGCCAGTTCCACGAGGCGCTGAACTGGGCCGCTGTCAAGAAGCTGCCGGCCATCATCGTCTGCGAAAACAACCACTACGCCCAGTTCACGGACCTGCAGTTCACTGTGTCGGTCGGGAACATTGCCGACCGCGCCGCCGGCTACGGCATCCCCGGCGAGGTGGTGGACCGACAGGACGCGGCGGCCGTGTACCGGGCCGTCGAGCGCGTTGGCGCGACGCACGCCCCGATGCCGTTCAGTCCGACGCTTGAGAACGCGGTGTTGCCGAAGGTGGGCGACATTCGCGCCACGATCCGGGCATCTATCCGCTGGCCAGGGACGCTCTGCGACTTCGCTATACCGCCTGATCGGCTTGGACGGCAAGCGCTGACGGCTGTATCCTGACGCGGCTCTCACCGTGCACGTACACTCACGTGACACACGCCCCGCCCGCACAGACAAATCTCGGTTCTGCCTGCATCTGGCAGAGAGGACGGTGGACACCAGTGGACGCGCTCACTAGCTGGATGTCGAGCCCGGAAGCCTGGATCGCCCTGGCAACCCTGACGGCACTCGAAATCGTCCTGGGTATCGACAACATTGTCTTCATCTCGATTCTCTCCGGAAAACTGCCCGTCGAGCAGCAGCGCATGGCGCGCCAGGGCGGCCTAGCACTGGCGCTGATCTCGCGCATCCTGTTGCTGTTCTCGATCTCGTGGATCGTGACGCTGACGACGCCGCTCTTCGAGATCGCCGGCAAAGGCTTCTCGGGTAAGGACTTGATCCTGCTGATCGGTGGCCTGTTCCTGGTCGCGAAGGCCACCTACGAAATTCATGAGCGGCTCGAAGGCGAAGAGGGTCACGCGGCAGCCGGCGGCACCGCCTCGCTGGCAGCCGTGCTGATTCAGATTCTTCTGCTCGACGTGGTCTTCTCGATTGACTCGGTGATCACCGCCGTCGGCATGGTCCAGAATCTGACGATCATGGTCCTGGCGGTCATCATCTCGGTGGGCATCATGCTGATCTCGGCAGAGCCGGTCAGCAAGTTCGTCAACCACCACCCGACCGTCAAGATGCTGGCGCTGGCGTTCTTGATATTGATCGGCGTGACGCTCGTGGCTGAAGCGTTCCACGTCGCGATTCCGAAGGGGATCATTTACGGCGCGATGGCGTTCTCGGTCTTCGTGGAGGCGCTAAACCTGATCTCACGCGGCAAGAAGCGCCACGAACCGGCCGTGCTCCTGCGACCCGCCTACGCGAAGGAGTTCCTGCAGGCCGGCACCGGCACTGTGCCGGTGCCGAGCCTGGTGAATCGGATCGGGGCTGGCAGCGGTGGCGCGATCCGTGGCCCGGCCCCAGCCGCCCGCGTCAGGCGCCCGAAGAAGCGCCGTTAGCTCCAGTAGGTTGGCCAGCCTGCCGCCCACACAGCCTGCGGCCCGGCTCCCACGCAGGGACCGGGCCGTTGCGCCTACTGTACGGGCACGGTCAGCGAGGGGAACACGAGCCGGTCCGGTAGCCGGGGTGCGCCCACCGGCCAGGCCGTGACGTTGTACGGCGCGCCGGTTGCAGCGTCGCG
>JBBQBU010000426.1:0-5432 GCA_038318015.1 Chloroflexota bacterium
CGGTACATACGACGTGACGCCGAAGAGCACCGCGCCCGACAGGAAGTTTGCCGCAGACGAGACGGACATCACGCGCAGCTTGAACAGCTCCAGCGGCAGCACCGGGTCTGTCGCGCGGCGCTCTGCCACCACAAAGCCGACCAGCATCAGCACGCTGGTCGCCAGCAGCGCCAGCACCACAGGTGAGGCCCAGCCCAGCCCTTCGGAGCCTTGCGTCAGCGCCATCAGCAGCGTCGTCAGGCCGCCCATCAGCAGCAGGGAGCCGGCGATGTCCAACGAGACTTCGCGCGGCTCCACCCGCTCCTTGAAGAACCACATGAAGAAGACGGCCGCCGCCAGTCCAAACGGCACTCCCACGAAGAACACCGCCCGCCACGAGAGCGTCAGCGTCAGCCACGCCCCCAGGCCCGGCCCGACCAGCGACGTGACGCCCCAGAGGGTGCTGAACACGCCCTGCACCTTCGCGCGCTCCTGCAACGGGTAGAGGTCAGCCACGACCGTAAAGATGGTCGGCAGCACCGCGCCCGCGCCAAGCCCCTGGATGGCCCGGAAGACGATCAGTCCGGTCATGTCCTGCGCCAGCCCACACAGCACCGAACCGAGCAGGAAGACGGTGATGCCGAACAGGAAGACCCGCCGCCGGCCGTAGATGTCGGCCAGTTTGCCGTACAGCGGCACCGTCACGGTGGACGTGAGCAGATACGCTGAGAAGACCCAGGAGTACAGGTCCAGCCGGTCCAGTTCGCCGACGATGGTCGGCAGTGCCGTCACGACGACGGTCGTCTCCAGGGCCACCACGGCCATTGCCAGCACCAGCCCGGCCGTGATGATCCGGCGGGCGCGGCCGGTCGGTCCTGCTGGCCGCTCCGCCGCGTGTTCGTCGTGTGCGCGCCGGGGCATTTCGGCCGCCGGCAGTTCTTGCACCGCTCCGCGCTGTCCCAAAGATGCTCCCTTTCGCGGCCCCCACTGCCGCGCCATGCCCGCGCCACCGCCACCTGGCGTGCGCCCTCCCAGGATCTAACACGCAAACGGCCGAGAATGTTGCCGGGCGGGCCCGCCAAAGATGATGCCACGCGGACGACGGCGCAGGGAGTCAGCAACAGGCACAGTTCGCAGCGGGGTGTCGCTGACACGCCCGCTGTCCTAACTCGGTAGCTGCACCGGCGCGTCGAACTCCAGGCGCAGCTTGCCCCAGCCCGGTTCGGTCAGGTGCGATTGCAGCCCGGCCCGCTCAATGATCTTGAGCGTCTCCTCCTGGCCCAGGTCAAGCGCGTCGGACTCATTCACCGAGAGCACCTTACGGTTCTCCATCAAGATCGTGCCGTCCACAATGACCGTCTCCACGTCCTGGCCGACCGCCTCGTAGATCAAGCGGTGGACGACCATGATGTTCGGGGTCAAATGCGGCTGTCGCATATCCACCACGATCACATCAGCCTTCTTGCCGACCTCCAGCGAGCCGATCTCGTCGTCCCAGCCGAGCGCCTTCGCCGCGTCAATCGTGACCATCTCCAGCAGCTTGCCCGGCGGCAGCAGGAACATATCCCGCGACATCAATTGATGCACCATCTGGGCGCGGCGCATCGCCTGGAACAGATCGAAGCTGACCTTCGGTGCGGTGCCGTCCGTCGTGATCGCCACGTTGACGCCCGCCTGCATCAGTTCCGGGACCGGGCAGCGCCCGCCGGCCTGCCCCGAGCTTGCCGCGTGGGTGGCGTGGGTGCCCGTCTGCGCCAGAATCTCCACCTCTTGCAGCGAGATGCCGCGCAGGTGCTGGATATGCACATCTGGCCCCAGCAGCGCCCACTCGTCCTTGGCCGCCAACCGCACCATGCCGGCGAAGGCGTCCGTGTGGATGCGCGTCTTCCAGCGGGCCGCGATCTCCCGCACGCGCCGCGACTGGAGCAGGTCATGCTCGGTGAGGGTGGTCGCGACGTCGGCGGTGGTCGGGTTGGATGGGTCCAGCGATGTGATGATGGTGAACGGCGTCACGAAGACGCGGATGCGGTCGTTTGCGCCGTGGTGCCACGTCTCGATGACGGCCTCGGTGCCGGCCAGCACCTCGTCAAACGACACGTCGCGTCGCTCGCGCGTGCCGCTGTCCCAGTAGCTGACCGGGTGCGGCCAGGGCGGCGCGCCGGGGCCGGTGCAGACCACCTCGCGGACGCCGACCTCGCTGTACGCCTGCGCGTGGTTGTTGCCGATGCGCGGGTCGTCGGCGCGCGGCATTGAGCCCATGACGCTGACGCCGCAGGTCACGCCGAAACGCAGCCGCTCCAGCGCCGAGACGAGGCCATCCGCGTACCAGTATTCGGGCGTCGTGAAATGGAAATAGGTCGGGGTAACGATGCGCATCCAGAACGTCGGCGTGTCTGCGCCGATGGTCTTGATGAGCGAGTGCCCACCGTGCCCGTGCGCGTCGATCAGGCCAGGCAGGACCGCTTTGCCCTTGCAGTCAATCGTCTTGCGGGCCTGGTACTGATGCGCCAACTCGTCGGACGGCCCTACCGCGACGATCTTGCCGCCGTCGATAGCGACCGCGCCGTCGAGCAGGATGCGCCGCTCTGGGTCGATGGTGACGACGGTGCCGCCCGTCAGAAGCAAGTCAATCATGAGACGTGTACCTCAACATGGAACTCGTTCTTGTACGGCGGCCACCGCCACCCCGTCATCCCGCTTGTGCCAGGCCACCACCCCCGCCCTGTCCTCCCTGTCCTCCCTGGTGCAGCGAGCCTGCTACTGCCCATGTCATCCCGAGTGGAGCGAGCTTGCGAGCGGAATCGAGGGATCTCGGTGACAGGCACACAGGCGCGTGAGATCCCTCCACTTCGTTCGCAAGCTCACTTCGGTCGGGATGACATTGGGAGAGACGACAGCCTCGCGGTGCTCGGGAAGACGAAGACATTGGAGTGACGGCCGCCTGACTTCGATCAGGATGACGCATCGGTGCTGGTCCGGCTCATCCCAGCACTTGCTTGTCGATGGTGGTGAATGATGGCGGGAACAGCACGTTCGTCGGCCGCCGCAGGTAGTCGCGCTCCGAGTACGACGCCTTGTACGTCTCGAAGTAGGCTTGCGCGCGCCGACGCATCGCGTCTGCGTCCAGGCCGGGGATTGCGCCGTTCTCGACTACCGTCCGTCCGTCCACGATCACCGTCTTGACGTGCGCGCCGTTCGCGTTCATCACCATCGTGCGGATCGGGTCGTCAATCGGGCCGGTCCTCAGCGTGCTCAAGTCGATGACGGTGATGTCCGCTTTCGAGCCGGCGGCCAGCCGCCCCAGGTCGTCGCGCCCCAGCATCTTCGCGCCGTTGAGGGTGGCCGCCCGGTACATGTCCGCCGCCGCGCCCGCAGTCTGGCTGCCAGCCCGCTGCTTCGCCATGTTGATGGCGTAGTCCATCGCACGGATGATGTCCGGCGGGAACATGTCGGTGCCGAGCGCGATATTGATGCCGCCCTCGCGGTAGCCGTCGAACGTGTCCATCGAGCGGGCGTGCCGCGCCGCAGGGATCGGGCAGTGAATGACCGTGGTCCCGGTGTCGCGGAGCAGCGCGAACTCGTCAGCGCCGCCCGGCTCGACGCCGTTGCGCCCGCCAATGAAGAAGACGTGCGGGATGCCCGTCTTCGGCCCGAGAAACCCGATCTCGCCCAGCAGCTCAATCGAGTTCTTGCCGTGCCACTTCTTGATGAGTGCCAGTTCCGGAAGCCCCTGCGCGGCGTGTAGCTTGATCGGGCAGCCAAGTTCGTCGGCGTGCTGCTTCGTCTGCCGCATGATGTCCAGCGTGACCGTCTCGATGCGGCACGGCAGGAACGCGCCCCGGATGCGGCCGTTGTGCGCGCCGTCGAACCGCTTGACGAAGCTGACCGCCTGCCGCAAGCCTTCTTCCCCGAGCGCCTCGTTCCAGGCCACATCCCGCGAGCCGTCCGCCTTCACCACATTGATACCCGAGCGGTAGGCCGGCCCGAGGTACATCCGCAGGCCCAACTCGCCGGCGATGTCCACCACGCCGGCGAACTGCTCTTCGGTTTCGCACCACGCGCGGTACGTCTCGGCGGCGATGGGCATGGCCGTCGTGATGCCGTTCAGGAGCAGTTGCGCCAGCGCGTACCGCCGACTGAACCGCTCGTCGTCGGCGCTGAAGACCTCACGGCGGCGGTTGGAGAAGTACTCTTCCGACCAGACGTGCCCCGTCATTAGCTCGGGCGACGGCCAAGTGTCGAGGATGCCGTGGTCGATGTCGGCCACGGCGTTCAGGTCGAGGAAGCCGGGGCCGACGACGGCATCGCCCGCCTCGATGACCGCATCGACCGGGCCGGGGTAGCCGTGCCCGACGAACACCACGCGGTCATCCTCGTAGACCACGTCGCCATCGCGGTAGACCACGTGGTCCCCGCCGTTCGGGCCGCCCTGGTACCCGATCACAAAGCGGCCGGTGATCTTCGTCTTCATACTGTCGCCCCCGCTCGCACCCGAGACGGGAACAGCGTCGGCAGGTAGTCGAGCGTCGCCGGCAGCCGCTCCAGCACGTCGGCCTGGAACGCCTCGCGCGGCGGGCGGCCCGGCTCCATCAGCTTGCGCTCGGAGACGACCGTCAGGCGCACGACTTCGGCAAGCTCGGCCACGGCGATGCTCGGCTCGGCGTCCATCCAGGCCCCATCAAAGATCGGCATACTGAATTGCCCCCGGTGCAACTCGATGGTGTAGCTGGGCGTGGCGCCGGCCGCATCAATGATCGCCAGCGTGCCGGGCCAGTCCACGATGCCGTCGCCCACCGCGCGGAGCTTCCGCTCGATGCCCTGCGCGGTGAAGAACAGGTCGGCGTCGCTCAAGAAGACGCGCGTCAGGTACGGCACGGTCCGGCGGGCGGCCTCCAGCGGGTCTTCGAGGCGCACCACCACGTTCACCGGGTCCAGCCCGATCCCCAGCACATCCGGCCCGACCGCCTCCACCAGTTCGACCGTCTCGGCGCTGGTGATCTCTTCGTGCGTCTTCACGTCAAGCCGGAACCCGTTGTCCAGCAGGAACGGGCGCAGGCTGGTCAGGAACGCTCGCGTCGCAGCAAGCTGGTCGGCCCAGGGCACCGACCGACTAAAGCGGTCCACCAGCGCCCCGACGGTGAAGAACAGCGAGTCAAGCCCGAGCGTGCGGGCCGCGCTGACGATGCGCTCCAGGCCGGTGCGGAAATCGCCGTCACCGACCCGCAGCACGTCGTTGCGGGCGGCGAAGTGGTACGGGTTCACCTGCCCGAACATGCCGTCCAGATACAGCCCCCGAGCGGCGGCCTCGTCGCGGACGGCGCGTAGTTCGCCGGGGTCCAGCGTCGGGCTGATGTCCAGCACCGACGCGAACAGGCAGCCGTCAAGGCCCAGCGCCTGCACGCGGTCGAGCATGGCTGTGGGCGAACCGAGCGTAGCATCCAGGCTGCGCGCGT
>JBBQBU010000427.1:0-5428 GCA_038318015.1 Chloroflexota bacterium
GTCGAATGCCGACCGCAAGAGCACTTCTGCCAGGACGTCCAGCGCGAGGTCAGCATCAGGTAGCCCGACCGTGACGCCCACTTCGAGGATCTCGCGGCCGGCGCTGACGGACAGGTCGCCGCCGCGCCCAGCAACCGCGCGCACCAGATCGTCGCGCGTCGGGTACCGCTCCGTGCCAAGCATCAGGGCGCTCTCAAGCACGCGCGCCGCGCTGGCCGTCGCGAACTGCTCGTAGCGAGCGCCGGCGCGGATCGCCGTATCAACGGCGAAGACCTGGCTACCGGTGCGCTCCCGCGTCACGACGGTGACGCCGTTCGGCAGCACCGAACTGGTCACGTTTGGCGCAGCGCCAGCGCTGCCGCCAGAGGGACTTGCAGCCACAACAGCAGCCAGCGCACAGCTTGCAAAGAGACGAATCGAATGCACCGGCCACTCCCAGCCTCACAGGCTCGCGACCACTGAGGGCCGCGCTGGGAGTATAGCGATGCCGCTCCCTGGTTGGGAGCGGCATCGCGGCTGCGTTCACGACAGCCTGAGGTGGTCCGAAGACTAGCGGCGGTCGCGGGTATCCTTCGCACGATCCGCGCGCTCATCCTGGATGTCCTCGGTGCGCTCACGCGGGGTCCTGACCGCGGCGTCACCGGCCATCGCACCGGCCACCCCGCCGATGCCCATGCCGGCAACTGCGCCCACTGGCCCGCCGATGGCAGCGCCGGCTACGCCACCGGTTGCGGCACCGGCCACCGCGCCGCCACCGGTCGTAGCGGTGTTTTCAGCTTCGGTGCCCAGGTCATCACGGTCGCGGAAGCTGGTGCGCCCGCGCCCATAGTCCCAGCCCCGCCGGATGTCAGAACGCTGGGTGTCGTAGTCCGCGCCGCCGGTGTTGGTCCACGACTCACGCAGCGAAGGCTCGGCGGTCTCGAAGGTCGTGCGGTCGTCGCGCTGCCTCGTCTGGCCGTACGACTCGTAGCCAAAGCGGTGGGCCGGCTCGACATCTTCCCAGCGACGGCTTGTGCCGTACCGCTGCTCATACGTCGAGCGGAAGCGCGGCGAGGTCTCCTGCCAGGTGCCGTAGGCGGTCGAGGTGGACGAGGCGTTGCGCCCGCCGTACTCCCTCAGGATCGACTCAGCTTCGGTGTAGCGGCCCGCTGCCTGGACCGTCACCACGATGCCACCGCGCTTGAACTCCTGGTCGTAGTACTCGGCCTCGTGCTCGGGCACGCCAGCGCCTGTTAGGGCACCAATTACGCCGCCGCCGGCCGCACCGAGCGCCGCGCCGCCGAGTGCTGCTGCAATCGGGCCAGCAGCGATGATCGGCCCAATGCCTGGAATCGCCAGCGCGCCGATTCCGACCAGCCAGCCGGCGACCCCGCCAAGCAACCCGCCTGCCAGCGCGCCTGTAGCTGCGCCAGCGGCCATCTCAGTGCCTGTCTCGTCGGCCAACCGACCGGCGGTGTCGCGGTCGCGAGCCATGAAGCTAATGTTGTCTGCGGTGAACCCTGCGTCGCGGAGAGCCTGGATCGCATCCTGGGCGTCGTCACGGTCGTCGAAAACCGCCACAACCATGTCGCGAGTCTGCATGTTACATCCTCCCAGATGTGCGTCACGTCAACGCTGCCAGCCTGCTCCGCATACGCTGCCGTGCGGGGCTGACCACGCTCTGACAGGCAAGATTGGGGCCAACGTCGGCCACCTGTGGGAAGAATTCAACAATGTTTGCCGAATCGTTACAGAACCGTTCGTCTGCGTGGCAGGCTCGGCGAGGGGGCGCGTGGCGGAGGTGCATGGGAGTCGAACCCACCCATGACCGCGTGTGCGGCCAGGCAACCGTTTTGAAGACGGCGAGGCCCACCGGGACCCTTCCACCCCCCTGCGCCGCTACTGAGGGCAGGTATAGGATAGCCGACGCAGCTACCGCAAATCGGAACCAGTCACCACGATCAGACGTATCCTTTTCACAGCAGATTCTTCTGACGAAAGGCGAGGCTACGGGTCGTGCAGATCGGCGCATGCATCGTCACCCTCCAGCTTCCAGCGAGCCGCTCGCTCAAGGACAAGCGACAGGTGGTCCGGTCGCTCACCGAGCGGCTGCGCCGGCGCTTCAATGTGGCGATTGCCGAAGTCGAGGAACAGGAGGTCTGGCAGACGGCGGTACTCGGCCTGACCGTTGTCAGCAACGACGCCGGCCACGCGGCTCGCCAGCTTGACACCATCCTGGCTGCCATCGAGGAAACTCGCCTTGACGCCGACATGATCGACCGACACATCGACATCCTGCCCTTCTAGCAGGGGCACCGTACGCGGGCGGCGTGACGTACCTGTAACGCCGAACCTTGGCTGGCCGCTTGCCCAACCGAACGGAAGATTGTGACAATGCGGGCGGGGTGTCCGCCTCGTAGCCTGGGACCACGACCATGAGTCTCTCATCTGAGGGCACGCCACGTCTGGTGGCCTTCGAGCAGCTGGTCGCGGAGTACGGAGATCGCGTCTACGCCATCGCGCTCCGTCTGACCGGCTCGCCCACTGATGCCGACGACGTGATGCAGGAAGCCCTGCTGCGGGCCTTTCAGAACTGGGCCGACTTCCGAGGCGAGGCCCAGGCGAGCACCTGGCTCTACCGCATCACCGTCAACGCCGCCGCCGAACGTGCACGCAATCGCCAGCGTGAACCGGAGGCGGCAGAGCCGCTGGACGACCTGGACGTGCCTGACTGGTCGAGCGATGTCGGCCAGATCGTCGCCCAGCAGGAACTACGGCAAGAGATCGAAGCCGCCATCTTGCGGCTGCCGATTGAGCTTCGTAGCGTCTTGGTGCTTCGGGACATCGAAGGCCAATCGACCGCCGAAACGATGACGATCCTGGGCGCGTCGGAGGGCAAGGTCAAGGCCCGGCTGCATCGCGCGCGCGTCATCCTGCGACGTGAACTCGGCCGCCTGCTTGGACGAGAGCCGTAGGTCGGTCGCCCGGGCTGGCACGACCTTTGGGACCGTTAACCACGACATCTGCTACCACGCCCGCGCAGGCCGTCGGGCCTCATTACAGCAGACCGGTCTGGGTCGCTCCGCTTGGGGTAGCTTCTGCCGGAGCACCCCAGCGGCCCAGATACGTCTTGAGGTCGAACTTAGCCGCCATCCCCTTCTCGGACATCCAGCGGACGGTGCCGAACACCGGCCGCTCGGCCCACGGACGGTCATGCTTGCCGAAGCACCATTGCACGTTGGTGAAGCCGTTGGCCGATCGGCCGTCCAGGGCGAAACGGTCGTTCAGCCAAAGGGCCGTCGCCAGCGCCTCGGCGTGCGTGGAGGACCACTCGATGATCTTCTTGCCCCAGTACATCCGAACGTAGTTATGGATGCGTCCACGCGCCAGCAGTTCACGCTGTGCGGCGTTCCAGATCGGGTCATGCGTTTCGGCCGCGGCGAACTCGTCACGAATGTAGACGGCAGGGCGCGCGTCATCGGCGTGCCGAGCGAGCGTGGATGACGCCCAGTCTGGCAAACCATCCAGCCGGTCATATCGGGCGTTGTAGTAGACGAAGTTCGACGCCAACTCGCGCCGCACGATCAGTTCTTCCAGGAACGCCGCACGATCATCCGGAGGGACATCGGCATGGCTTGCGGCCAGCGCAACGCGGAGTGGCGACATCTGCCCGAAGCGTAAGTACGGGGACAGGCCACTCCCCGCGCCGTCCGTCTGCCGACGATGGTCAGCGTAGCCGGGCAGCCCGGACGCCAGGAACGCCGACAGCCGGGCCTCGGCAGCGGCCGGGCCGGGCGGCGCGTCATGGGCCGGCGGCACCGTCATGTCCACGGCGAGGCGTGCCAGGAAGTCAGCCGTCGTCGTCGCGGCGAGATCAACATTAGCGTCAGAGTCGCCGCCGGTGGGTGCCGGGTGAACGGACCGTGGCGACTCAGGGCTGTGCAGCCAGTCCGGCAACAGCCGGTGCAGCACCGGGCGGATGGTGCGGGCCGCCCACTGTTCACGGCCGATCAGGCGCAGCGGGACAACGTGGTCGCCGTCCACCTCGATGACGGCCAACGGCGCAGTATCGGCCACCTCCTGGCGCAGTCGCCGGCCACGCCGCAACGGCGAGAGGTCGGTGACGATGGCGCAGGCATCAAAGTCGCGGGCACGTTGCATGACGCCGGCCACCGGCGGCTCGCAGCTCACGATTACCCGCACGCCACGTTGCTGCAACGCCGCTGCTGTCTCGCGGAGGCCGTCCAGCATGAAGGAAAAGGCCCGGGCGGTGGCATGGCGCATCGTGGCGTCGAGGGCGACGTAGACGACCACGCCGACGCCATGCTCATTTGCCAGCGCGACCGCAAAGTCGAGCGCAGGGTTCGCGTCGGCGCGCTGGCTGTTCTGCATCCAGTAGATAACGGCCCGGCCGGCCGGGTTGACTGGCTGCTCATTCAGGCTGCGCGCCCGCCGCTCTACGTCTGGTGACATCTGCACGAATCGTCGCTCCTGCCGAACCGAACCACCTCGCGGCTCACGAATCGCCGCCTGAGCGTGCAGTGTCGCGGATTCGCACACGTTGTGTCGCGCTTCAGGGGGCATTGGCGGCGATGCCGTGTGTCACGCCTCTGCCCCATCGGACTACGACCGGGCGAGCGGCTCCAGATCGGGGAAGCTCGACCGATGCTCCTCCGTAAGTACCTCCAGCTCGTGCGGCTCCGACGCGAGGTATGTTTCCAGCACCTCGGCCGGCCCGGCCAGGGTCATCAGGCGACTGAGGTACGTTTGCACCTCGTCAAGCTCGCGGCGCGCCATCGGGGACGGACCAGCGTACCGCGTTTCCATCATCGTCGCCATCGCCTCATCGAGCAAATACGACTGGTACGGCAGTCCCCCCCGGTCTTCCACCGGCAGCCACACGGGCACGGTGCCGCGCCGCTCTTGCAGCCAGAAGCCGTTGGCGCGCACCGTCCGGTCGGCACTCTCGCGCCAGACGCGTGTGTCGGGCATGGCGTGCCAGAATTCGTGCACCAGGACGCGCCGCAGATCGGTCACCGGCACATGCGCCGCGTTCACGCGGATTCGGTCGCTCCCGATGTCGAAGTAGGCGTAGTTCATCATGATCGACTGCGACCGATTCGACGGGTAGTGCTCGGCAAGCGCCTTGATCGCCCCGCGCGGATCACTGGCGTACTGGTCGAGTAGCGCGTCACGGCGAGCGTGGTCCTGTTCGTACATGGTGACGACCAGGAACTCGTACGGGCTGAGGAAGTCCACGCCTTCAGCAATAGCAGTCGGCTTCTCCAGGTAGCAGCCGGCCGCGCCCAGGTCAACGGCCTGCCCCCGGACCACGTCCGCCACCTCGGCCAGCAACGTGGCGCGGTCCATGCCGTCGGGTCGATAGCCGAATGGTGCCGGCAAATCGGCGGCAGTCGCGGCCGGCGCGAACGGGCGCGCCGGGGCCGCC
>JBBQBU010000428.1:0-5419 GCA_038318015.1 Chloroflexota bacterium
TGGCGGCCGGCGCGGCGTTAGCCCACTACGACGCGCTGTTCGTGCTGCCACCCATCGCGCTGGTGGCGTTCTGGCGCACTCGCTGGCGCGGCCTGATCGACTTCGAGCTGCTGGCACCGTGGCGGCAGGGCGCGCTGGTCGGGGCCGGGTTGCTGGCGCTATTCTTCGTGCCATACCTGGATAGCCCGCTGTTCGCCCTCGCCACCGGCCGCATTGAGGACCGGGTGGGGGGAGGCTTCCCGCACAACAATCTGCCCAGCATCGTCGCCTCGGCCACGCTGTACCTGGGTACGATGTTCCCGCTGCTGGTGGCCGCGCTGATCGTACTCGGGGCCGTGGTGGGTGCGGCCGGACGGCTGATGCGCCGCCCTGATACGCCACCATTGCGCGTCTGGCTGCTCGGGCTGGCGTGGGCGGCGGTGCCGCTGCTGTTCTACGCCGTGGTCGCACGCAAACCGGGCACCCACGTCCACGTCGCCTCCAGCGGCCTGCTGCTGCTGGCCGGCGCGGGCTTCGGCGCGCTGTGGGCAACGGTGCGACCGCGTGCACTCCTGGCAGCCGCGCCGGGCTTCAACGTGGCGCGCGTAGGTGCCTGTGCGGTACTGGCCGTGCTGCTGGCTGGCGGGCTGGCGCTGGTAAGCACCTATCTCGTGCCGATCTACCTGCAAACGACCGCCGAGATCGTCCGAGCAAACAAGGTCAACACGCTGCCGCTTGCCTGGCGACCACCCGGCGGCCTGCCGCCGAAGGAGCGCTTCGGGTTCCCATACCAGGGCGGCTGGAACGCGGTCACGGCCCTGTTTGCGGACGGCACCCTGCGCGGGAGCTACGACACCAACGAGCAGATTCAGGTGACATACTGGTACACGCGGGGCCAGTGGCGATGCAGCGACGCGCCGCGCTACTACTTCATCGCCGAGAACGTTCAGGACGAGATCGAGACGCCGCGCCGGACCATCCAGGCCGAGTACCGCCAGATCGGCACGGTGACGGTGGCCGGGCAGCCGAAAATGCGTGTCTATGAGCGTGGGGCAGCGACCGGCAACGCGCAGCCGGCGGCGACCTGGGCCGTCGAGGACGTGGCCGCACCGTTCCAGCGGCTCGGCACCCCGAGGTTCGATCCTGGCCCGTGGGCGCGCGGCGTGGCGGCGCGCGACGGCAGGCTGCTCGCGGTCAGTTTCGGCGCGGACATCGACCTGCTCGGGTATCAGGTGTACGCGGAAGACCCGCGCCCCGCCGGCGTCGTGCGCGTCGATCTGTTCTGGCTGCCGCGCGTCACGTCCGACGAGGGGCACCGGATCGACGCGCAGGTGGGCCGCGAGCCGCGCATCGGGGACGGCAGCGGCCCGGCCTGCGACAAGACGGGCGACGACAGGACGTGGCTGGCGGGGCGGCCATTCACCCAGCGGCTGAGCATCCCGATTGCGGTCGGCGCGCCGGCTGGGCACCATCCGCTGCTGGTCAGCGTGAGCCGGCTTGGCGCAGGCGGCGGCGCGCTCACACCGAGTGGCGCTCCGGCCACCGGCGACGCACTAGTGCAGATTGGGGAGATCGAGGTGCACGATGGCAGCAGCCGAACGCGGTAGCGTGGCCGATACGACGCCGGCTGCCGGCGCTGCGTCTGGCACCGACCGGCGAGGCGCGGCGGCCGGCGATGCTGTGGCTGTCCGGGCTGTCCCGTCGTGGCGCGAGGCGCTGCTGGTCGGGGTACTGGCGACACTCGGCTCGCTGCTGTTCCGGGGCTTCGACGGCGGGCGCTGGTCGGACATCCCGATCTTCAAGTCGTTCGTCGATCCGCGCCTCTACCTGAACGACCCGTTCATCCAGGCCTTGCACGAAGGCACCCCGGCCGCCTTCACTTATCAGTTCATCGCGGTGGTCATCAAGGCGCTGCCGTGGCTGCCGCTCGACGGCGCGCTGTTCATGCTGTTCCTGCCCGCCAGCGTCGCCAGCCTGGCGCTCGGCTACCTGATCGCGCGGCACCTCGTTGGCAGCCGGGTCAGTGCGATCCTCTTCCTGGTGCTCTACATCGCGGGGTTCCGGCTGCTGGCGGTGGGCAGCCCGATCCTCCACTCGGCCGAACTGACGCCGGCGTTCCTGGCGCTGCCGCTGCAACTGGGCGCGCTCTACGCCTTCCTGCGCGAGCGCCACGCCCTGACCGGCATCGTGGCGGGGCTGGCCGTCGTCGTCCATGCGCCGACCAGTTCCTACGTAGGGCTGGCGATCGGGCTGGCGTACCTACTGCGCCTGCGCCACTACGGCGTCCGCAACGTCGCCGTGGCCGGCCTGCTGATGGTGGTGTGTAGCGCGCCGACCGTCGTCGGGGCAATGTTGCAGCATATGGAGCCGCTGCCCGGCTGGGCGCTGCAACTGGCGCGCATCGAGCTTGCGACGGACCTGTCGGTGGCGGTCAACTGGACCCGCTCCGGGCTGCTGCTCTTCAACCTCGCCGGTGGGCTGATGCTGGCGGTCGCGATGGCGGCTGCACCACGCACTGGCCCGTACGGCGGCCCGTGGCGGGCGGTGCTGGCGCTGTTCGCGGGCGTCGTGCTGCTGTGCGCCATCGCCTTCGTCTTCATCGACATCAGCCTGCGCGGGCCGATCAGCACGCTGGTGGCCCGCCTGCAACTACCACGCGCCGTCTGGGTGGTGGACGTATTGGGGCTGGCCTACGCCGCCGATCTGCTGCGCCGCGCCTGGACAGACCGGCTCGCGCCCCGCCTGCTCATTACGGTCCTGGTCGGCGCGATGCTCGTCTCGCCCAGCGACTTCATCCCGATTGAGCCGGTTTGGTTCCTGACGACGCCGCTGTTCGTGTTGGCGCTGGCGGCCCACCGCTGGTTGCCGGCCGCCCGCCGACATCCGGTCCATCTGTCGCTGTCGGTCGCGGCAATCTGCGTTGTCGTCGGCTTCGGGGCGCTGCGCCTGCTGGGAACGCGTCGCCTCTGGCAGTTTGACCTGGACGACGGCCTGAAGGCAGCCGCGATGGTCGGCGCGCTGCTGCTCGGGTTGCTGGTAGTCTCGTCAGCCCAGCGCGTCCAGCCGCGACGCACCGCCCTGGCAGCCGGCCTCCTGGTCGCCATCATCGGGGCGTTCCTGGTGCGCGGCTCGACGGACTGGGCGTACCAGTTGCGGCACCGGGGCGGGCTGGCATCGGCGGCCGCGTTCCAGGAGTGGGCGCGCACCGGCACGCCGGTGGACAGCGTGTTCCTGACGCTGCCCAGCGAGCCGAACAACGACGCCTTCTACATCAACGCCGACCGCGCGCTGTATCTGGTGCGGGAACGGGCGAATCAGGCCGTCTACTTTCCGTCGCATAACCTGGAGTTCCGCGCACGCGTGGAAGCCCTGGGCGTGAGCGAGGTCTTGCGCTACCGCGAGGAGCTTGATCAGGCGTACCGCCGGCTGACCGAGGAGCGCGTGCGCGAACTGGCCGACCGCTTCCAGGTCACGCACTTCGTGCCGGCGCGGGCCGACGACTTCAGCTTCCCGGTGGTCTACCAGGAAGGCGGCTGGACAGTCTACGACGTGCGCCCGGCCCCTACTCCCTGACGTACACCTTCCAGCCAAGGTCGTAGCTGCGTTCGTGGCGGTAGCCGAGTTCGGGCAACTGCCGCACAAACGCGTCAAGCTTCCCCAGGCGGCGCGGCCACGTCACGATGACCGACGGCTGATACCGTTGCACGTATTCCGTCGCCAGGGCGGCCGTCAGCGAGCCGGCGTCCACGCGCGTACCGGAGGTGTCAACGAGGTACGGGATGACCTTGCGGCGCGCGTCAAAGGCGGCGCTCGGATTGTCGGCCAGCACCCAGCCATCTGGCGGCGTGTGGGCACGGATGATCTCGGCAATCTCGGCGTCGATGGCCCGGCCGCGTCGCTCGGCGGCCACCTTCGGTGCTTCCCGCAGCACGTACTGGTCCGCCCGCAGGATCGTCGGCACAGTGGCGGCGTACGCCAGTAGGCCCACGAGGCCGAGCAGCGCGGCCACACGCGCTCCAAAAGCGCGCCGGGGCCGCTGACGCATTCCGCCTGACTGTGCCCCCCTCGGGCCGCGCACAGCGCTCCAGACGGCGTCACAGGCCAGACCAGCGCCAAGGGCCGCCAGCAGCGCCACCGGGGGCGTCAGGTAGACGATGTGCTTGTCGGCAAGGTCGCCGTAGACCGCGAACAGGCCCAGGACCGCGCCGGCCCAGGCCAGCAGCGCCACCGTGAAGACCGGCCGTCGCCACAGTCCCAGCGCCACGCCGACCGCTGCCAGCACAAACAGGCCCGGCTGCTCGCCGCGCATGATCTTGACCGTCAGGCGGAGGTTCGTCGCAAGGTTCGCGCCGGCCCCACTGCCAGCCCCCGTGCGGTACGCCCCCAGGTTGTCCCAAACTTGCGCCGGGCCGAGCAGGGCGACCACCAGCGCGCTCAGGCCGCCCGCGACAGCGCCGTACAGCAGGACGTCGAGCAGGGCGCGCCGCCAGTGCCAGCGCCGGCCGCCCGTGGCGCGTCCGGCGACCAGCAGCAGCACGGCGATGGGCGCGCCGACATGCAGCACCATCGGCTTGATGAGCACCGCAAGGGCGCAGCAAGCCGCCGACAGGATCAGCCAATGGCGGCGGCCACCCGTACGGTACGCCAGCAGCGCTGCCAGAGCCAGCACCGCCGGGGCGATCGTCGGGATCTCGGCCAGCGCCAGCCGCGAGCCTTCAAAGAAACTGGGGCTGATGGCGAGGATGGCAGCGGCAGCCAGCCCGCCAGCCACCCCGCTGATGGTGCCGCCTACCGCCGCGCGCACCGCCCACCAGGAGCCAGCCAGCGCGACGATGGAGCAGGCGACCACGCCCGACCGCGCGGCAGCCAGCGACTGCCCGAAGAGCAGGTAGAACGGGTAGAGCAAATCCAGCAGCAGCGGTCCCTGCGACGCGAAGATGTCGCGGAACGGCCGGTAGCCGGCGGCCATCAACAACAGTTGCTGGCTCCGGATGCCCTCGTCAAACGAACCGGTGTACGCATCCAGGTTGGTGACGCGGAAGCGCAGCGCCACGCCGAGCGTCACCAGCAGCAGTACCGCCTCGACGACGCGGAGCGGCCAGCGCGAGCGGACAGGGGGCGAGGTGGCCGGTGCGGAGTCGAGTTCGACCATGCTGCCGGTGAGTGTGGGGGATGTGCGGTCGGCCCGTCCACGAGGCGGCACCAGCGATAGCCTGAGCGGGTCTGCCCGCTCACGACGACGCCCCGTCACGGTGGCGGCATCGAAACGGCGTGCCGTCCCGCCCGCTCGGAATGGGCACCACCATGTCCGGCCGCATCCAGCGCCGGGCATGAAGCAGGGCCGAGGCATAGCGCCTCGGCCCTGCTTACTGGATCGCCGGTCTTAATTGGATCGCCGGTGAGACGACCCAGGTCAGCCGGACAATTAGTCCTGGTCGCT
>JBBQBU010000429.1:0-5412 GCA_038318015.1 Chloroflexota bacterium
TCGCCGGGGACCGCCTGCCGACCCGCTATCGACGCGCGCTCGTACGCTATCGGTACGGCGCGGCCGCCTACAAGCTCGACTGGGCGCTCGACGGGCCCGTCCCCTGGCGGTCGGCCGAGTGCGCCCGGGCCGCCACGGTCCACCTCGGCGGAACCCTGGAGGAGGTGGCGGCCTCCGAGGCGGCGTACGGCCGCGGCTTGGTGCACGACCGGCCGTTCGTCCTCTTCGTGCAGCCTACTTTGTTCGACCCGTCGCGCGCCCCCGCCGGCCGGCACACCGCCTGGGCGTACTGCCACGTGCCCAACGGATGCCCGCTGGACCTGAGCGGCCACATCGAGCGGCAGGTGGAGCGCTTCGCCCCTGGCTTCCGGGAGCGCATCCTTGGCAGGAGCGTCATCACGCCGGCCGGCTTCGAGCAGCGGAACGCGAACCTCGTCGGCGGCGACATCAACGGCGGCGCGCTGGACCTCCGGCAGTTGTTCGCCCGACCCGTGGTGCGGCCCGAGCCGTATCGAACGCCGCTGCCCGGCGTTTATCTCTGCTCGGCCTCGACGCCGCCCGGTGGTGGCGTGCACGGGATGTGCGGGTTCCACGCGGCTCGGGCGGCCCTCGCCGATGTGCTCAGTTAGACGCGCTCGGTGTCCATCAGCGACGGCGAGCCTTACTGCCGCGGCAGCTCTCGCAACTCAAAGGCGCGATACTCTCCCAGCCGACGAATGGGTGTCAGCGCCACCGCTGGATCGTGCCAGACCCACGTGCCCACGAGATGGTTGTGCAGTTCCCGGCTGTTCGTGAAGCGGCTGGGCACGCCGAGGCTGCCCAGCAGCTGTTGCAGGCGTAGCGCGGCCGGATTGTACGTCCACCCGATCAGGAACCGGGGCCCGGGCAGCGTCGCTAGCGCGGCCGGGCTCCCGGCGTAGTGCGTGGCGCCCGCCCACCACTGGTCGTCCTGGCTGAGGAGCGACCCCCGCCCGGCCCGGAATGAGCGCGACCCCGGTGTGTTGTCGAGGGACAGCTCGATCCGCGCGTCGGGAAAACTGAAGCGCAGCAGGCTGTAATCGGAGGTCCAGGGAATCAGGAAGGTCGCGCCCGGCGTTCCCTGCTGGAGGGACGCGAACAGGCTGAGGAGGTGCCCCTGCTCGACCTCATAGGGCATGAGCGGAACTAGCACCACGCGATCCGCCAGCGCGAGCACGCCCAACAGCAGGACCCAGCCGTACCGGCGGCCGGGGCCGAACATGAGGCGGGATAGCTCTCCGAACCCTACCGCCGCGAGCAAGGCGAGCGGCACCATGGCCGGCGCGAAGTACCTCGGCTCGTGCCCCGCGAGGACCGGGAGGGCGGACGCCGCCAACCACACGACTCCTACTTGCACCAGCCGGTCGGAGCGCCGAAGCCAGGCGAACGGCACCACCAGACCCAGCGCCTGCACGAAGAACACGAAGGC
Organism: Chloroflexota bacterium; assembly: GCA_038318015.1. Lineage (GTDB taxonomy): Bacteria > Chloroflexota > UBA6077 > UBA6077 > JACCZL01 > JADZEM01. Next base: position 1,448 of record JBBQBU010000429.1, read on the forward strand.
GTAGACGCGCTGCACCGAGCTGTGTTCGGTGACCACGCTGTGGATGTGCGACCCGATGCGGAGCACGCTCCCGCCGGCGAGCGCCAGCCCCGCGCTGTGGAGCAGCGCCGCCGCGGCCACCGTCCCAGCCAGACGAAGCAGCAGGTTGCGGCGGTCGCTGTGCCCGTCGCCGACGATCACCAGCGCCAGCCCGAGCCCCGTGAACGCGACGATCGTCGTCACGCGACAAAGCATTCCCGCCGCCAGCAACAGCGTGGCGAGCGCCAGCCAGCGGGCGCCGGGTCCCTGCGACCGGCCCGGCAGCGACCGAACGAACGCCCAGCTCCCGAGCGTAGTCAGGAGCAGGCTCGGCACTTCGGACATCGTTTTCCAGGACAGGTACAGCGCCAGCGGCGAGAACAGCAGCACCACGGCCGAGTGCCGCGCCCACCGTTCGGCGAACAGCTCGCGCAGCAGGCCGTACGCCGCGCCGACGAAGCCCACGAGAAGCAGCGCATACAGCGTCTGCAGACCGTAGAGCACTCGCTCACCGGCGCCGAAGACCCGGGTGAGCACGTACAGCAGTGCGACGTGCCCGATCTTTTCGGAGAAGAAGCCGACGGGAAAGAGCTCGGTCCGGAACTCGTAGCGCACCAGCTCCGAGGGGGTGTGCCTCCAGACCGAGAACAGGTAGAAGTACTCGTCCCAGTAGTGCCCGCTGTTCCAGCTCAGGAGCAGAAACAGGGTGACCGCGGCCAAGACACTCACGGCCGGGCGCACCGCCGCCCGGACCGGCACGGTCGCTTCCTTTGACACGCTCCCCATGCTCGACCTGTCTCCTGCCCGCCAACGCCCTGGCGATGGACTCTGCCGACTTCGCGATCGGCACGTGGCCGCCGATCAGCTCGACCAGCTCTATCGTGGCGAGAGCCGATTCAACATGTATGGGGGGGCGTGATGACAGCAGGATGACGTGCGGAGAGGCGCCGATCGGAATCGAACCGATGATGGAGGTTTTGCAGACCTCTGCCTTACCACTTGGCTACGGCGCCGGGGGGTGTTCGGGTAAGCCGGCGAGTTTACCGGAGTAGCGGCCTTGCGGTCAACCCGGAAGCCGCGCAGTTCTGGCCGGATCAGCAGCGCAATTGGGTCAGGCACCCGCCTGCGTGATCAACGCTTCCGGTGAACGTGCGCTCGATATTCCACCTGGGCGAGCGGCTCAAAATCCTCGTCCTGAGTCCAGACGACGCCCTCGACCGCGAGGGCTGTCGCGTAAACCACGCTGTCCGCCAGGGCGAGACCGTGCCGACGACCCACCACCGCCGCATCCACGGCGAGGTGATCGTCGAAGACAACAATCCGGCCTTGCCGCATATGGGCCAGGACCTCGGGCACCACCTGTCGTTGACCCACTGTGTCCAACCGACGTAACACCTCGGTAATAACCAGGGCTGGCACCACGAGCCGGTCCACCGCCTCGATCGCGGGGGCAAACTCGCTCGCGTTCGGGCCGTTGGCGAGGTATTCCAGCCAGGCCGAGGAATCGATGACGTTGGCGGCCGGCTTGGCCCTAGACCCGGTCATCGTCTCGGGGGACATGCGTGTCGATCCCGGGGGTCAGGCCTCGCAGGGCCTTGAGCGGGCCCACCGGGACCAAGGTTATCCGGCCCTCATAGACCACCACCTCGATCTTTTGGCCAGGCTTGAGCTTAAACGCCTGTCGGATGGCAGGGGGGATCACCACTTGATACTTGGGCGAGAGCTTGACCGCAGGCACGGCAGCGACTCCGGTGAGCGAGATTCTCGAACGTTAACGGGAAGGGGCCGCGCGTGCAACATGTCTTTGATCGATCGATACGCCGGGCAACGACTGATGGTGCCACAGGAGACCCGCCACGTACTCACGTCCGCGGCAGTGCGTAGTGCGGGAGCACGATGTCGTCTCTCAGAGCGCGGCCGATCGCCAGGTCGGCAACGAACGGTGCCCGCATCAGTTGTGGACGAGGCGAATCTTGCCGCCGACTTCTGCTTCTTTTCCAGCAACGGCATTAGCCGCTGTTCGTACCGCGCGAATGCGGTCGTAAAGTCGCCGCGGCACGCGTGCAATTCACCCGCGAGCAGCCCGTGCGAGCAGAGGCCGAAGATTGATTCCAACCGCGTGCGACGTAATGACGAAGGTTCGAGCTGAACAACGTGAGGGAGCACAGAGCCTCCCGGCGCACGACCACGTCCTGATCGCATTCTACGTTTTGAGCGACAGGCCGTCCAGACGCAGACGGCTGGGTCGCCTGGCGTGCCATATTGTCGGCATGTCGCCGGACCAGCCGGGCAGCGTGAACGCGATGGCGAATTCCTCGACCATCACGCCGACTTGCAGCAGGATCGCCGCATGGAGCGGCCAGGCAACGCCGACAGTCAGTCGCAGAACAAGTGTCACGGATAAGAGAGCGCTGACAAGCTTTGCCGACCAGGTGTGATAACTCGGCACGATCCGCCACCGGGCCAGGCAGTAGATCGTCGGCGCGAAATACGTCACCACGCCAAGGCCGAGCCAGAGCGCCTCGATGCGCACAACCGGTGGCCAGAGCGACGCCAAACATGGAATCAGCGCGACCGCGATGGCATAGTCCGCAACGCTATCGAGGCGTCGTCCCAGTTCCGAGCTCGCTCCGATCCGCCGCGCCGCGAAGCCGTCCGCCACATCGAGCAGGAGCGTCACGGCGAGCACCACCCAGAACACCGCAACGCTGCCGAGTCCCGCCGCAAGCACGAGGACGGGTGCGCCGAGCAGCCGGACGACGCTTAGAACATTGGGCAGTGCCTTCAATCCCATCACGACCCCGCTCAGCTGCAACGATCGTCATACCGCATACCGCAGCGCCTGGATGCTGAAGCAGTGCACACGTCGAAGATGCCGCTTCAACCGCGACGAGCCGATTCAATTGCAGCGATGTCGATCTTTGTCATCTGCGTCTGGTAGCCGCCGAAAGCCATACGACCCAGTGGGCGCGTTGGGCTGCGAATCCGTCTGCCATTGTACGGTGCGCGGGCTGATCCGGATAGTGGTCGGGCCGACTTTACTCGAGGTGTGCGCATGGGCTGCCGGGCGCGATCGCGCCCCACGTGACGGACGGGTGCGTGGTCCGCGGCTCGCGTGTAGGTTTGCCTGAGGGGATAAAACCATGATTGCTTTTGATGCTGCGCATCGAGCGGTGCACTTTCCCACGGATCGTCGCATCCGCGTCTGGATTCGGCCCTCGGTCCTGATCGGCATCGGTGCGATCATCGTGGCGGTTCTGGCGGCCGCGTGGCTCCAGGTCGCCATGTTCGGGCAACCGGCCATCCCGCCGGCAACCCCCGCCGGCAGCGTGGCGCTGCCTGGCTTCCCGGTGTGGGTTCGCTACTGCCACTTCTTCAATTTCCTGTTCGTCATGCTGCTGATTCGGAGCGGGCTCTCCATTCTCGCCGATCATGCCCGCCTCTATTTCAACGACGACTGCACGCCGGGGAGCGAGTGGATCCATTTCACGCCCCTGAAGGTGCCGCGTGACCGATTGTGGACGGCGAACGACGATGAGCGCTACCTCTCGCCGCTCATCGGAACGCCCGGTTACCGACACTCCATCGGCGTGGCGCGCGCCTGGCACTTCATCGTCGTCCATGGGTTCATCATCACCGGGCTCCTGTATGGCGTGATGCTCTTCGCCACCGAACGGTGGCAGCGTCTGGTGCCACGTCATGGCACGTGCTCACGCAGGCATGGAGCATCTGGGTCCACTACGCAACGCTCCACCTGCCGCCGGAGCCCAACGGCTTCGTCGGCTACAATGCATTGCAGCAACTCGCCTACTTTGCCGTGTTCTTCGTCCTGGGGCCGCTCGCGATTCTCACCGGGATCGCCATGTCGCCGGCGGTGGTGAACCGGTTCCGCTGGTATGCACGGATCTTCGGCGGCCGGCAGGGGGCGCGGTCCATCCACTTTCTCA
>JBBQBU010000430.1:0-5411 GCA_038318015.1 Chloroflexota bacterium
TTCGGACAGTAGTCTCCTGCTCATCTGCCCCACGCAACCCTGAACGCAAAGAGAGCCGCCATGGCGAATCTGCCGAAGGCGGCTCCCTCGTTGCTTACGGTTGGCCCTTCGTCCCGCCCGTCGTACCCCGCACCCGAGCCGCCACGCCGGTGCAGGCCTCCAGCACCTTGATGGTCGCGCTCTGGTCGTCGTCGCCGTGGCCGGCGCCCATCGCCAGGGTGTGCAACTGGTATGCCGCTGCGCCCATCAGGCTGGGCACCCCGAGCGAGGCCGCCAGTGTCGCCGCCAACCCGAGATCCTTGTGCGCCAACGAGAGCTTGAAGGTGGGCGAGAAGTCGCCAGTCAGCACCCGATTCGTGATAGCGTTCCGCAGGTGCGCGCTGTCAGCCGCCGTGTTCGACATCACAGCAACCAGTGTCTTCGGGTCCAGGCCAGCCTTTGCGCCAATCGCCATCGCCTCCCCGGTCAGTGCACAGATCGCCGTGGAGACGAGGTTGTTGACCAGCTTTGTGGTGACGCCGGCCCCAAGCGGCCCGCAGTAGAACCGCTTCGAGCCGAGCGTGTCGAGCACGTCTGCGACCCGCTCGACCACCGCCGGATCGCCGCCGACCATCAGCGTCAGGTCGCCACGAGCGGCTGCTGGCGGGCCCTTGCCGACCGGCACGTCCAGCATGTCGATGCCGCAGGCCGCCAGCGCCGCGCCCACCCGGCGCGTCGTGTTCGGCTCGATGCTGCTCACGTCGATGTAGACTGTGCCGGGCTTTGCGCCGTGGATGATGCCGTCTTCACCCAGCGCAACGGCCTCAACGATGGCCGGGTTGGGCAGGCTGGACACGACAATCTCCGAGCGGGCGGCCACGTCGGCCGGCGACGCACCGCGCTCCGCGCCGAACTCCAGCACCGCCTCGATCGCCTCGTCTCGCGGGTCGAACACCGTGACCTGATAGCCCGACTTCAGCAGATGGGTCGCCATGCCGCCGCCCATCATCCCGAGGCCGATGTACCCGATGCGTCGCTTTGTCGCCGTCATACATTCTCCGTTGTTCATTTGTGCGTAGCCCGCGTGCTGATGCTCCCGCAGGCGCGCGCGAAGCAGCTACGAGCCTCGGTGATGGTGCGGGCGCGCCACCCTGCATTCGCCGTGCATCACTATGCCCGGAAGCGCCGGTTGACGACACGCTGCCAGCACGGTAGGCTTCCGGTCAACTATTAGTTCGCTGACTGGATCAATTCGGAGTTCAATGAGTTTCACCACCGTTGGCAGCAACGCGCCGTTGCTCAAGCTCCAGAACCGGGCGGCCGTTCTGCGCGGCATGCTGGGTGCCGGGCCACTCTCTCGGCGGGCGCTCTGCCGCGCGACGGGCCTCACGGCCTCAACGATCACCCATATCGTCGGTGAGTTGATCGCGGCCGGCCTGATCCGCGAACTGGGCGTCGCGGACCCTGGTGACGGGCCAGCCCGGGTCGGTCGACGCGAGATGATGATTGATCTGGAGCCGCTCGGCGGTGTCGTCGTCGGCGGCCACATCGGCGTGCAGCGGACCGTCCTGGCCGTCGGTGATCTGCGGGCCGGCCTGGTGCGCGTGGCACGCTTTGCCACGCAGGCCGAACGCGGACCGGCCTCGGTGGTGCGCCGCATTGCCGCCGAAATCCCGGCGCTGCTGGCGGACGCCGGTGTGAGCAACTCCCGCGTCCTCGGCCTCGGTATCGGCGTCCTCGGCCCGGTCGATGTTGGCACCGGCATGCTGAGCACCTCGCCTGAGCTTGGCTGGCGCGACGTCCCGCTGCGGATGCTGTTGCAGGACGCGACCGGCCTACAGACGGTCGTGGACAGTGGCCGCCGGGGGATGGCGCTTGCTGAGATGATGTTCGGCGTCGGCCAGCAGGTGCGCGACTTCATGCTGGTGCACGTCGGCAGCACCCTCGTCGCCGGCATCGTGGCGGATCAGCAGATCTACCGGGGGGCCACCGGCGACGGCGGCTCCATCGGGCACCTGACGATGCCCGGTGCCGACCGCCGTTGCCGCTGCGGCCGGATCGGCTGCCTGGACACGCTCGCCAGCGAAACGGCGCTTGAGGAGCAAGCGTTGGCACAGGCGCGGCAGGAACCGACAAGCGCGCTGGCACGGGCGATGGCCGACGCATCGGAGGCGCTCCCACGACACCGCTTGTTCGCTGCCGCCAGGGCAGGGGACCAGGAAGCCATCAAGATCCTCATGGAGGGCGCGCGCTGGCTCGGTGAAGGCATTGCCAACATGATGAGCGTGCTTGATTCGGCGTTGGTGCTCATTGGCGGCGAAGTAACCGTCGCCTGCCCGGCCTTCGTCGCGACCGTGGCCGAGGTCGTCGCGGCGCGGGCGTACCGATCGGCAGACAACCGCATTCGGGTGTTGCCGTCGGCGTTCGGCGCGGACCTTCGCATGGTCGGCGGGCTGGCGCTGGCGCTGCACGACCTGTTTTATGCGCCGGCCCTCGCGCTGCCTGATTCCCGGAGGCAGCGGCGCGAAGCGGGCGGCGCGGCACGCTCGATCCAACATCCGCGAGAGGTGAGCATCCCGTGAGGCCAACGAACGTCCTCTTCATCAACTCGGATCAGCACAGCCCGCACGCGCTGGGCTGCTACGGCAACACCGTCGTGCAAACGCCGAACCTGGATGCCCTGGCCGCCCGTGGCACGCTGTTCCGCAACGCCTACTGCCCCACGCCCATCTGCGTGCCGTCACGCGCGAGCCTGGCGACTGGCCGCTACGCCCACACCATCGACTCGTGGGACAACGGCACGCCGTATGTCGGGACGGAGGCGCAAAGCTGGGGCCACCGCCTGAGCGAGCAGGGCCACAAGGTGACGACCATCGGCAAGTTGCATTACCGGAAGGTAGGCGACCCGAGCGGCTTCGACGACCAGCGGCTGGCGATGCACGTGCTGGAAGGCGTCGGCGACATCTACGGCTGCCTGCGAGACGCCATGCCGGTGCGGCCGGTTAGCCGAGAGCAGATCTATAAGGCGGGACCGGGCGAGGTAGAGTACACCCGCTACGACCGGGCAACCACCGAAGAGGCGATCCGCTTCCTGAGCAACGAAGGGCCGCAAGAAACGAAGCCGTGGGCCGTTTTTGTCTCGCTCACCTACCCCCATTTTCCCCTGCGCGCACCCCAGGAGTTCTACGACCTGTATCCGCTTGCTACGGTGCCGATGCCGGTGCAGTGGCAGCCGGACGAGTGGTCGCAGCACCCGTTCCAGGTCTGGCAGCGTGAGCGGCAGGCGCTCGACGAGCCGGTAGACGAACAGGCGATCCGCAAGGCGATTGCCGCCTACTACGGCATGGTCACGTTCCTGGATCACAACATCGGGCGGATACTCGCCGCGCTCGCAGCGTCCGGACAGGCCGAGAACACCCGCATCATCTACTCGACGGATCACGGCGAGCAGCTTGGCGAGCACGGCATGTGGTGGAAGTCGTCCATGCTCGAAGCGTCCGTCGGCATTCCGCTGATCGTGGCCGGCCCGGACATCCCCCAGGGCAAGGTGTCCACCACGAACGTCAATCTGGTGGACTGCTTCCCTGGCATCGTGGACGCCGTGGGGGCGACGCTTGCGCCGCAGGACGCCGACCTACCCGGCACCTCGATCTTCGCGCTGGCCCAGCAGGAGGACCGCGAGCGGGTCAGCTTCAGCGAGTACCACGCGATCCTCTCGCCCAGCGCAGCATTCATGCTCCGCTCCGGCCGGTACAAGTACATCCGCTACATCGACATGCCGCCCCAGTTGTTCGACATGGTGGACGACCCGTACGAGACGCGCGATCTCGGGCAGGATCCGGCCTACGCGGCGGTGCGGGCGTCGTGCGAGAAACAGTTGCGGGCCATCTGCGACCCTGAGGCGACGGACGCCCGCGCGAAGGCGAGCCAGCACGCGCGGGTCATGGAGCACGGCGGTCCGGAAGCCGTCCTGGCGGCCGGTGTGAAGATCCCGTACACGCCCGCGCCGGAACAGTTCGAGCCGGCACCGGTCGAGGCCCGCGAGCGCGCGAAGTAGGCAGCCATAACGTAGACCGCCTTGCTGACGAGGCCGACGAGGGGCGGGACCAGGGAGGGGGGCACGCATGTCGAGCGCAGAGACGCACTTCGGGGGCGTCATCGGACGGACCATCGGCGAGTCAACGCCGTCATGGCCGCAGCGTGCCACGGCGCCGGCCGGTGCGCCGAACGTCGTCTTCGTGGTGCTGGACGATGTCGGGTTTGCCGATCTCGGTTGCTACGGCTCCGAGATCCAGACGCCGCAGATGGACCGGCTGGCGGCGAACGGTCTGCGCTACACGAACTTCCACACCACCGCGATGTGCTCGCCAACGCGGGCGGCCCTGCTGACCGGACGGCAGGCCCACGCGACCGGCATGGGTATCATCGCCGAGTGGTCAACCGGCTTCCCGGCCTATCAGGGCTACGTCTCCCCGCGCACGGCGAACCTGGCCGAGATGCTGGGGCAGCACGGCTACAACTCGGTCGCCGTGGGCAAGTGGCACCTGATGTCGATGGCCGATGTCACCGCCGCCGGGCCGTTCGACCACTGGCCGGTGCGGCGCGGCTTCGACCGCTGGTACGGCTTCCACGGCGCACTGGCCGACTCCTGGCATCCGGAGTTGTTCGAGGACAACCACGCCATCGACGCGCCGCACCCGCCCGGCTACCACCTGAGCGAAGACCTCGTGGACCGCGCCATCGGCTTCATCCGCGATCAGCAGTCCGTCGCACCGGAGCGGCCATTCTTCCTGTACCTCGCGTTCGGGGCCGCCCACTGGCCGCATCAAGTGCCGAAGGAGCACATCGAGAAGTATCGCGGGCAGTATGACGCCGGCTGGGACGCCGTCCGCGAGGCGCGGTTGGCTCGGCAGATCGCGTCCGGCATCGTGCCGCCGGACACCGCGCTTGCCCCCAGGAACCCCGGCGTGCAAGCCTGGGACGTGCTCTCCGCCGACGAGCAGCGCCTCTTCGCCCGCATGCAGGAGGTCTACGCTGGCTTCGTGGATCACACCGACAGCCAGGTCGGCCGGCTGGTCGCCCACCTCGACGCGCTCGGCAAGCTGGACGACACGGTGATCGTGCTGCTCTCCGACAACGGGGCCAGCCCCGAGGGCGGGCCGCACGGAGCAGTCAACGCGCGCAAGCACCTCCAGTACGAGCCGGAGACGCTTGCCGAGAACCTGAACGCCATCGACCGGCTGGGCGACGAGTCCACCTATCCGCACTACCCGACCGGCTGGGCGCAGGCGAGTAACACGCCGCTCAAGTGGTACAAGAAGGACGTGCACGCCGGGGGCGCACGCGACCCGCTGATTGTCCACTGGCCCAACGGCATCGCGGATCGCGGGGCGCTGCGACACCAGTTCCACCACGTCGTGGACCTGACGCCG
>JBBQBU010000431.1:0-5396 GCA_038318015.1 Chloroflexota bacterium
GGAGATGAATCGGTTCGGATCAGCCTTGGCGCGCAAGAGCATCTTGCCGAAGCGGTGACGCTCATCGACCATTTGCTCAATACGGCTACGCCGCAAGCTGATCAGTGCGAACTCGGCAGCCACGAAGAACGCGTTCAGGAAGACGAGGACTAAGACAGCCGCCAATCGTAGTGCGCCGTCTGCGATGCTCGTGGCTCCCTCCGCCCGGGCCGGCCGCACTCTCGGAGCGGCGCACGTCGCAGCATTCCGTGAAGGCCCGACCGACCAAGCGTACCACACTCCAGAACGGCGCAGAGCATCACGATCCATGCCGGCAGGCAATCTGCACAGTGGTAGGGGCCACCAGCACTGGTGTAGAGTCCCGGACCATCCACCGTGCGCGCTGGGAGACTCAAGACGTGATTGATCGTGATGCCGCGCTGGAATACCACAGTTCCGGCCGCCCCGGGAAAATCCAGGTCGTGCCCACCAAGCCGACCCTGACGCAGCGAGACCTCTCGCTTGCCTACACGCCGGGCGTCGCGCAGGCCGTGCTCGAGATCGCCCGCGATCCACTGACGGCGTTCGAGTACACGGCACGCGGCAATCTGGTCGCGGTCATCACCAACGGCACGGCCATTCTCGGACTCGGCAACCGTGGTCCCCTGGCCGCGAAACCCGTGATGGAAGGCAAGGCGCTGCTCTTCAAGCGCTTTGCCGATATCGACGTGTTCGACCTGGAGATCGACGCGCCGACGGTGGATGAGATGGTCGCGGTGTGTCGGGCGCTCGCGCCAACATTTGGCGGCATCAACCTGGAAGATATCGGCGCACCAGCCTGCTTCGAGGTCGAAGAGCGGCTCCGGGCCGAGTTGGACATTCCCGTCTTCCACGATGACCAGCACGGGACGGCCATCATCACTGGCGCGGCCCTCATCAATGGGCTGGAAATCGTCGGCAAGAAGATGGATGACATCAAGGTCGTGATCTCAGGGGCGGGCGCGGCCGGCATCGCCAGCGCCGAACTGTACATCGACCTTGGCGTCAAACCGGAGAACCTGATTCTCTGCGACTCGCAGGGCGCGATCTACAAGGGCCGCACCCACGGCATGAATCGCTGGAAAGAGCGGTACGCTGTCGAGACGGACGCCCGCTCGCAGTTCGACGCGATGCGCGGCGCGGACGTATTCGTCGGCGTCTCCATTGCCGACAGTGTCTCCCAGGAAATGCTGAGCGTCATGGCCCCGGACCCGATCCTGATGCTGCTGTCGAACCCGGACCCCGAGATCAAGTACGAATTGGCCGTCGAGGCCCGCCCGGATGCTATCGTCGCTACGGGCCGCTCGGACTACCCCAACCAGGTCAACAACTCGATGGGCTTCCCGTACATCTTCCGGGGTGCCCTGGATGTGCGAGCGCGGCAGATCAATCAGCCGATGAAGCTGGCGGCCGTCCACGCGCTGGCCGCGCTGGCCCGCGAGGACGTGCCCGACAGCGTCTTGAGCGCCTACGGCCTGGAGTCACTAAGCTTCGGGCGGCAATATATCGTGCCGAAGCAGTTCGACCCGCGCGCGCTGGTCCGCATGGCCCCGGCCGTCGCGAAGGCCGCGATGGACACCGGTGTTGCCCGCGTCCAGGTTGATCTGGACGAGTACCGGAAGAGCCTGGAGGGGCGATTCGGGCGCGGTTTCCAGGTCATGAACAGACTGATGGAGAAGGCGAAGAGCGCGCCCAAGCGCGTGGTGTTCGCCGAGGGCGAGGAGCCGAAGATCCTGCGGGCTGCGGCGCAGCTTGCCGAACAGGGCATCGCCGAGCCGATCTTGCTCGGGCGGCCAGATGTCATCAGGGCGCGGGCTGCAAGCCTCGGCCTGCGCTACCTGCCGCGCGTCATCGACCCAACACAGTCCAACCTCGTCGGGTCATACGCAGAGCATTTCGTGAAGTCCCGCGAGCGCAAGGGCATGAACCTGCCCCGCGCGGTAGGCCGCATGATTACCCCCAACTACTTCGGTCTGATGATGGTGCAGCAGGGCGAGGCCGATGCCTTCCTGTCGGGCCTCACGATGGACTACGCGTCGGTCATCCGACCGGCGCTCGAAGTCGTGGGGGTCCGCGATGGCGTCAAGCGGGCCTGCGGCGCGTACATTCTGCTGGCTGAAGAGATCCCAGGCAGCAGCATCCGGGCGCAGCCGTACTTCCTGACCGACGCCACGGTGAACATCGACCCGACCGCCGAGGATTTGGCCGAAGCCGCAATCCTGGTGGCCGACCTCGCCCGCACCTTCGATATCGACCCACGCATCGCGATGCTGTCATTCTCGAACTTTGGCAGCGTGCGGCACGCACAGGCCGACAAGATGCGCCGTGCGGCCGAGATCGTGCGGCAGCGGCGGCCCGACCTGCCGGTGGACGGCGAAATGCAGGCCGACACCGCCGTGGTCGCCGAGATCGTGGCCCAGCGGTACCCGTTCAGCCAGGTGTCGGAGGCGAACGTGCTGGTCTTCCCGAGCCTGGAGTCTGCGAACATCAGCTACAAGCTGTTGGAGCGGATCGGCGGGGCCGAGGTCATCGGGCCGGTGCTGCTCGGCATGGGCAAGTCGGTGCATGTGCTCCAGGCTGGCGATGAGGTCGAGAAAATCGTGCGCATGGCGGCGATGGCCGTCATGGACGCCCAGTCCCGCGAAGTGGCTGTCACCGCACCGTAAGCTCCCGTCAGCATCAGATGCCTACATCCAGCGGCCGGGTCGAGCGTTCTGTCACGACATGGTCTCGACTCGGCCGCTGCCTCTTGTCAAGTGGGGCTGTCGAGCCTAGACTACGCAACAGTCAGGTTCACGACGCGACGGTGCTGTGCTCGTGCCGAGGTGGCACCGTCAGCGACGATGTTCTGAAATTTTCGTGGAGGGACCATCATGCCGTTGATTCAAGTGTCCATGTTCGAAGGCCGCACCGTCGAGCAGAAGCGCGAACTGGTCGAAGCCATCACCGAAGCGGTTGTGCGCATCGCCAAGACGACGCCTGAAGCTACCGAGGTCATCATCACTGATGTGCCGCGCCACAACTGGGCGCATGCCGGTAAGCTGGCGTCAGATTAGTACACCGCCGAGGCTATCGTGGAGGGGCCATATGTCGGTGCGTCCCCGCTTGGCCACTCCCCGCAGTCTGCCTTCACGAAAGTGCTTCAATCCCGGGCCTGGGTCTCGTCAGGACTTGGGCAGGCGGCGACGGCCGTCCTTCCGCTCAAGCTGCTCGGCAGGCACACGGCTCGGCCGGGTCGCCCAGACCGCGCTGCCGATGAAGGCACCGACCAGACCGGAAAACGCGGAGAGTAGCAACAGCACACTGTCCATGACGAGCGTTCCTTCGCACCGCTCCAGCAGGATAGAGCGGGATTCTTTCCGCCTTCTCTAACGCACGCCGCGTGCCACGTGGGACGGTCGTTATGGGCGGGACGAGACGGTATTCGGGCAGCGTCTAGGCAGTGGTGGTATGCAGATTGCGCTGATGGTTGAGCGTATGGGGGACGATGGCCGTTGAATGACACTGACTGGGCACATGCAGAGCGCCTCTCAGATCTGCTCCTAGAGCAACTCGAAGGGTTGCGGCTGTCCGAACACACCGAAGCGGCCATCTTGACCCACGTGGCACGCCGGCTGGTGCAGCGAACGGTCGAACTTGGCGAGGTGATTGAGAGCGAGGCCCGGGAGCTACACGACCTGAGCGCACTTCAGATGGCGACGGCCATCCAGGCGCTTGGACCGGCTATCGACCGGTCGTTGGAGCACCTGGCAGAGGACGGCCGTTTCGGGCTATTCCCGGCGCGCCAGCCGCGCCGCTTGCCGCCGCCGGCCGCGCCGCGCGATACTGAAGCCACCGGCACCGACGACCCGCCGCCGCCACGCAACATCTGGCAGGCGTCGCGCCGCCCGCGCTACTAGCCGCGCACGCCCGGCATCAGCGGGCGGTCCAGCCGCCGTCTACCACCAGCGTCTGCCCGGTGACGTAGCCGGCGTCGGTGGACGCCAGGAACGCCGCCATCGCCGCGACCTCTTGGACCGTGCCGTAGCGCCCAGCCGGCACGATGGCCGAGACGCGCGCCGGGTCGCCGCCGATACCGCCCATCGGTGGCGCGTCCGCCCCGAGGATCTGCGTCGAGTTCGTGCGGAGCGGCGTAGCGATGGGGCCGGGGCAGATGGCGTTAACTGTCAGGCCACGGTCGGCGTACTGCACCGCCAGTTGGCGTGTCAGCCCGACGACACCGTGCTTCGACGCCACGTAGGCCGGGCCACCGCCGTCCCCGACCAACCCGGCCGTGGACGCGATGTTGATGATGCGCCCGCCGCGCGGGAGCAACTCGGCTACGGCGCGCTTGCAGGACCAGAAGGTGCCCGTCAGGTTGATGCCGATGACGCGTTCCCAGACGGTCGGCGCGACGGCATCAGCCTGGGCGTAGCCGTCGAGGATGCCGGCCGCATTGACGGCAATCCCGAGCACCCCAACCGCCGCCACGGCCTCCGTGTACGCCCGGTCCACCTCTTCCCAGTGGCGCACATCGACGGGCACATACGCGGCCCGCCCGCCGGCCGCCTCAATCTGGGCCACCGTCTCCTGGCCGCCCTTCGGCTGCAAGTCAAGGATCGCCACCCCCGCGCCGCCGGCCGCGAGTGCCAGCGCAATCGCCCGCCCGATGCCCGAGCCGCCGCCCGTCACGATTGCCGCGCCTGCCACCAGCGCGCTCACAGGCACACCCCGCACGGCGGCGCGCAGGACAGAATCGGACCCGGGCCGGCCGGCCGAGCGGCGAGCCGTGTGCTTCTCGGTCGGGCCGGGCGGGTCAGTCGAAGCGGTCGTGTCATCGGGGCGTCCTCCAGGTCAGCGTGCGGTGCGCGGAGTTATGGCGGGTGGTGCGCGGTGTGTCAACCGCATTCGCCAACCGGCTACCATGGCGTCGTTATGGCGAATGAACCAGCGGCCACTCCCGAGCCATTGCCATCCTCGCCCGCACCCCAGAACATCTACGACGACTCGACGTTCTTCGCCGGCTACGCGACGCTGGCGCGCTTCGGCGACGGCTGGACGACCGCGGTTGAGCACGGGGACGTCCTGGCGCTTCTGCCCGAAGCGCACGGCCTGCGCGTGCTTGACCTGGGCTGCGGCAATGGCCAGTGGGCGCAATACCTGGCGAAAGCGGGCGCTCAGGAGGTCATCGGCGTGGACATTTCCGCGCAGATGCTCGCCATTGCCCGCGCCGAACGCCAGCATCCGAACCTGACCTATGTGCAGTTGGCGTTGGAGACCCTCGACTTCCCGGAAAACCGCTTCGAATTGGTCTTCAGTTCGATGGCGTTCCACTACGTCGCGGACTACACCGGGCTGGTGCAGCGCATCAGCCGCTGGCTCGTGCCGGGCGGCGTGCT
>JBBQBU010000432.1:0-5378 GCA_038318015.1 Chloroflexota bacterium
CGTGGCGATGGTGTCCAGCGGCTGCAGGCGCGGCAGCTCAATGCGCGGCCGGATGAACGTCGTCTTCTTTTCCAGGCTCTGCGCGCGCAGCCCGAAGACCGGCAGCATCGTCTCCCACGGCTCGTCGTACTCGTCGCGGAAGCCTCCCCCCGCCATCGAGATCAGGGTTCCGCCGTCGCGCACCCAGGCTGACAGGCCGGCTGCCGCCGCTCTCGACAGGCGGTCGCCGGCCAGGAACAGCACGCGGTAGCGCGACGCGCTGCCGTCCATCAGGTCGTCCTCGACTACGATGTCTACCGGCATCTGGGCGTGGCGCAGCGCCGTCCACAAACACTTCCGCTCCGTGTTGTAGGCGGTGCACGGGAAGTCGTCGGCGTCGTCAGGGACGAGGCCGTCGGCAGTCCCGGCCGTGACCCGGTCCCAGAGGTCGGTGCTTTCCGAGAGCAGCAGCCCGATGGTCGCTGGGCGCAGCTTGCCATCGGCGATCAAGTCGTCCACCGCGCCAAGTTCATACGTTGCATCGCGAAGCGTCTGGTACCGGCTCAGGTCGTCGTGCCGAATGTAGTTTTCAGTGTTCGCCTGCTCCGGCGTCACCTGGAAGTAGTCGAGCGCCTTTGCTCCGTGGGCGATGGACGTGACGACCGAACGGCGGAAGTTGGCGTCGGTGGTGCCGGGGCTGTGCGGCATGGCGTACGCCTGGATCACGCCGGGGCGGTCGCGCAGGCCGCAGCGGAACGTGTCAAGCAGGAATCCGCCCATCTGCGGGCCAAGCTCGCCGACCTGCCACCAGTAGTCGCTGTGCGTCGCTCGGTTGACGGCACCGCGCCGGAACGCCTGGACGAACAGCGCCAGTTCGGGCCAGAAGAACGGGTGCGGCGAGAAGTTCGGGCCGTACACGATGTCGTTGCCGAACGCCTCGCGCAGTTTGCCGGATGCCGCGGCCAGCCGCTCCAGCGTGGTTCCAACGATGTAGCGGCGGCTCTCGACGTAGAGGCGGGGCGTCTTCTGGGCGTCCTCCTGGTCGTCAACGTAGCGGACCCGCCGCCAGCGTTGATCGAGGGGCCGGCGGGTGACGCTGGCCGCGTCGTCTGGCGGCATCACGTCTTCGGGCTGGAACCCCTTCGCTTGGAGCATGGCGCGCAACCCCTCGTCGCGGCCGTCCTTCGGCGCCCACTGCGACAGGCTGACCTCGTCGCCATAGCTGAAGCCGCGCAGGTACGGAAGCCCCTGCACGCTCTCGATGTCGCGGCGCGCCTTCGTGATGTTCTCCTCAGATGGATACCAGCGGTAGTCCCCCAGCATCTGGAAGCGACGAACGGTCCGCCCTTCGTCGCGGAGTGCCTGGACCTCAAAGGGCAGGCCGCCGACGCCCAGGCGGCTGAAGGCATTTGGCCCGAGCAGCATGAACAGGCGGCGGTACAACTGGTAGATGCGCGTCGGGGTGCCGATGTTGCGCTCGGCGTCATCGCTCAGGCCCGCGTACACGAGCGTCCGCACCGGCAGTTTGCCGACCGGCGGCGGCGTGGCCTCCAGCGCCGCCACGATCCGCCCGAGCGTCTCCTCGCCGGTCTCGATCTCCTGCGGGGCATTGGCGGGGTACGGCGGCAGGTTGACCAGCAGCCGCGAGCCGGCCCCCTCGCGGTAGTCGATGGCGCGCAGGATGGCGGTGTCGCTGGGGGCGCTGGCGAACTCGGCCAGCAGCGTGGCCCGCCGATTCTGGCTGTTGCTGATCTGCGTAAGCTGAAGGTGTGCGGTGTGCGTCGTGTCGCGGCAGGAGACATCGACCCACGGCGACCGCTCGCCTGGTTCCAGACGCTGCGGCCGGCCGTTTCCGCGCAGGATGCCGCTCTTGTCGATGGTGAACGCCGGTAGCGTCCACGGCACCCGGTTGATGCTGTAGCGCCCTTCGACGTAAAAGCTTTCGCCACTGTCGGCCGGGTTGGTGACGCGCAGGTAGACCCGCCCCGTAACCGCCGCCCCAACCTCATCGAGGATCGGGTAGGCGCGGGTGCCGCGCGTCCGATACGCTTCCTCAAGGTCAGTGGTGAGCAGCAGAAAGTCCAGGTTGCGGTTTGCGGCCGGCTCCTGGCCGCCGACGACTTCCAGGGTGAAGCGGGCCGGGCCAGCCGACAGCGTGAGCAGGCCGCTTTCGATGACCAGCCCTTCGACGCCGTGCGGGATCTCGTGCCAGGGAGCGTCTTCCAGGTTGAAGAACCAGGATCGGGTGGCCTCGGGCGCGCCCAACTCGATGCGCGTGGCGGCGCTCCCCGGCTGCTCGACGGTGACGGCGATGCGGGTGTGGTGGGTGCGGGCCGGGTACTCGTAGCGGGCCAGCAGGCGGTACTGCCCGGCGCGGGCCATGGTGCTGTCCAGAGAGGCTTTCGCGCCAACGGCGTCGGCCGGCGCGTGCAGCAGCGACTCGCCCGACACGTGGCTCGCCCCGATACTGTCCACCATGTAGTTGCCCTGTCCAACCTTGATGGCGCGCCAGCCGGGGCCGTCTGGGGTGAAGTCTTCGGCCTCGAGGAGCAGCCGCCCGACCGCGTTGGCCTCGGGCGATGGCGTGGGCGGCGCAGGCGTGGGGACAGTCTCCTTACGGACGGGTGTCGGGAGCGGGCGCGGCGTCGGGGGCGGCGACGCCACGTCACAGGCCGCCAGCGCACCAACGGCCAACCCCAGGCCGCCCAGCAGCGCCCGTTGGAGCACCTGCCGCCGCGTGAGCCGGGCCGTCACCCGTTGCTCCGACTCACGCGGATGCTGATATCGGTCACGACGAGAAATGCGCCGATGACACGATCTCCGAGTGCATCAAGCGTTCTTGCGACGGCCGCCACTTTCGCAGTCCATCGTTCATTGTCCAGGCGAAGCAGCATGACGCCGCGGTGCGCCATCCCGTCTACGAACACGAGCGCACCGAAGTCCTTGTCGTTGGTAATCAGCACACGGTCATCGGCTGCTGCCAACAGCAGATTAGAACGATCATCAAGCGAGCGCTGCTCCTCCTCGATGGATCGAACATCATGCCCCTGATCGCGCAACCAGTGGACCAGGCCCAGTCCACCGCAGGTATCGACAACTATTCGCACCTATGCGGACAGGGCGGCAGGAGCCAATTGATCGAGCGTGTGAGCAGCGTAGGCGAGACAGGCGCGGATGTCGTCATCCGTCAGGCTCGGATGATCGGTCCGAATCTCTGCAACGTCGGCTCCGTGGGCGAGCAGGCCGAGGACATACCGCACAGTCAGGCGTGTGCCCCGCACACACGGCCGACCATCCATGACGCCCGGCGTCATCGTGATGCGTTCAAGAAGGTTTGCCGTCATTGTCGTCTCAGTTTCGCCATGGCTGTTCGTCATGGGGACCTTCGTTACGGAGGCCGTCTTCTTCGAGTACGGATACATACGCCGCAATCGCCTCGCGGATGTTGGCAATTGCTTCGGCGCGCGTCTCACCCTGACTGATGCATCCGGGCAGGCTGGGGCATTCGGCGACCCAGTAGCCATCCTCGCCGGGATAGATGAACGCTTGCCGAAGATCGCTCTGCATGTCGGCATCCTTGTTCATACACGGGGACACAGGAACACGGTGGGGCGGTTGGGCGAATCCTGGGGACGATTCTACCACGGGGGTGGCGCGGGCCCCCGACGAATACGGCGTCTGGTGCGGCGTCCCCAGGAGCTAAAACGCGCGCCCTGGGTGAGCGGCGGGGGCGCTCTCTGCTACAGTCCGCGTGCCGCGTCGTGCACATGGCGGGGCGTGCCGCGCACCGAACACGCTGCGATCGCGACAACCGCCTCTAGCTTCAAAGACGCTCGCCGCCGAGCAGGATTGGAACGCGCATGAAGATTACGGACGTCACCGTCCAGCGGTTTCAGTATCGGTCCAAGATCGTCCGTGATACTGACGGGCACGGGCACGCCGGGCACGAGCATGACGCCGTGCAATCGTTGCTGACGATCACGACCGACGAAGGGTTGAGCGGCTACTTCTTCGGTGCGCCGAACCCCTCCGTCATCGAGAACGTCGTCAAGCCGTACCTCGTGGGCGAAGACCCGCTGTTCCGCGAGAAGCTGTGGCACGGCCTGAAGGAGCGCCAGCGGCTGAACCTGGCGACGCTGGCCGACCGGGTGATGACCGCCGTGGACTGCGCCCTGTGGGATCTCGGCGGCAAGATCGCCAACATGCCGGTGCATAAGCTGCTCGGGGCCGCCCGCGACAAGGTGCCCGCCTACGCCAGCACGATGGTGGGCGACGACACGCCCGGCGGCCTGGACACGCCAGAGGCGTACGCTCGCTACGCGATCCAGTGTAAGGAGCGCGGCTACCCGGCGTTCAAGCTGCACACCTGGCAGCCGCCGCTCGCAGGCGCGCCGAGCGTGAAGCGCGACATCGCGGCGTGCGCGGCGGTGCGCGAGGCCGTTGGGCCGGACTACCCGCTGATGCTGGACCCGTTCCATTACTACTCGCGGCTGGAAGCGCTGGAACTGGCGAACGGTATCCACAAGCTGGGCTACCTCTGGATGGAGGAGCCAATGGACGAGCACAGCATGTCGTCGTACATCTGGCTGTGCGAGCAGACGGCGCTGCCGATCTGCGGCCCGGAGACGGCCGAGGGCAAGATGTACGTGCGGGCCGAGTGGATCAAGGCCGGCGCGTGCGACATGGTGCGCTCCGGCGTGGGCGATGTCGGCGGCATCACCGGCCTCGTGAAGTGCGTTCATCTTGCTGAAGCGTTCGGGATGCACCTGGAGGTGCACGGCGGCGGCGTCGGCAACCTGCACGTGCTTGGCTCGATGGTCAGCCCTGGCCTGTACTACGAGCGCGGCCTGCTGCACCCGTTCATCGACCACGACGAGACGCCGGCGTGGCTCAACAAGCCGATTGACCCGATGGATAACGAGGGCTTCGTGCACATCTCGCCGGACCCCGGCCTCGGGTACGACATCAACTGGGACTACATCAACAAGAATCTGGTGTAGTGATTGTCACACCAAACAGCGTATCCGCAGAGGGCTGCGCCGTTTGGTGCGGCTTGTCACCCGTCAATGGAGTGATTGGTACAGGCCCGTTCAGTGCCATATGCTCCGACCATTGGGACGAAGTCCGCAGTGCTGGTTTTGCGCGGTTGACGGGTCACGATGTCGCCACTTCGATGCCGAGACAGGTCACCAACGACCTTCAGGTGGGCCTAGGCCATGCTAGTCTGCGCCAGAGGGTCGTCGGAGGTGGGCCGTAGGTTACGGCGTGCCGACAGATTGCGGTGTGGAGTCGATGTGGACGTCAGCGATGTCAAGGAGTTGCACTACATCACTCCCATCGAGAATTTACCGTCCATACTGAAGTACGGCATCCTCTCCCACCGCCGAGTTGAGAAACTT
>JBBQBU010000433.1:0-5357 GCA_038318015.1 Chloroflexota bacterium
TGGATGTGGCCCGACCCGCATCCAGGAGAGCCCGGCGATGCGCCGATTCAGGCAACGGTCCACCTGAAGGTGGTGGATAACGATGACCCGCCACAGAGTGATGAAACCTTCAGAACACTGACCATCGCGGAGCCGCCGCACGCCCCTTACGCGCATGCGACTGTGCCGCCATCCGCGTCCGCGGGTGTCCTGGTCACGCTGTCGGGGGCCGACTCATTCGACATTGACCCCACGGATTTCATCACTCAGTACCAGTGGGACTTCAATAATGATGACGCCCCCGATCTCGTCACGGCTGAGGCGATCCTCCTCATGCGCTTCCCGCAACCCGGCGTGCAAAGGGTGGCGCTGCGCGTGGTGGACAACGGGGTGATGAACAACGGCGTGAAGATGACCTCCGACTGGGATTACGCGACTTGCCAGATTGCGGCGAATCTGGAGCCGGTGGCCAACATCGCCGGCCCCTACACGGCTTGCGAAGGGCGGCCGCTGACCTTGGTCGCCACGAATTCGTATGACCCGAATGGCGATGCCTTGCAGTATGCCTGGGACTTCGACGGCGACGGCGGAGCCGATTCGACCAACGCCGTGACGTCGAACACGTGGATGCTTCCGGGCACGGCCACGGTTTGGCTGACCGTAAGCGACACCGCGCTGTCGAACCGCGTGTCCGCCACCTTCGACATCCTCGTGGTGAACCACGCGCCCTCGTTCACGAAAGGGGCCAGCCAAACGGTGGACGAGGACTCGGGTTCCCACTCCGTACTCGCGTGGGCCAGCGCCATCAGCAGCGGGCCCGCGCATGAGGCGTGGCAGACGCTCGCGTTTGTTTGTTCCAATACGACGCCGGCGCTGTTCAGCGGCCAGCCGGAGGTGTCGACCAACGGAACGCTGACGTTCACCTCGGCACCGAATGCGAACGGGAGCACAACCGTGAGCGTCTACCTGCAGGACAACGGAGGCACGGCAAATGACGGCGAGGACCGCTCGCCGGTTCAAACGTTCCAGATCGCGGTGACTGCCGTGAATGACGCGCCGGTGCTGGCGCCGACCAATCCCGTGATGACCAGCCTCACGGAAGATGAAACCAACAACGCGGGAATGGCGGTGTCGGGTATCGTCGGCACGACGATCAGCGATGTCGATGCGGGCGCTTTACAGGGCGTGGCCGTCTTCACGAATGCCAACGGAAACGGGGCCTGGCAGTATTCGACCAATGCCGGCGTCAGTTGGGCCGCCGTGGGTGCCGTCTCGACAAATGAGGCCCTGCTGCTGAGAAGTCAGGACCGGGTGCGCTATCTGCCGGACGCGCGAAACGGAACGGCTGCCAGCTTCAGCTACTATGCATGGGATCAAACCTCGGGCAGTGTGGCAACCCGGCAAAACGTGACGTCCCGCGGCGGAATAACGGCCTACAGTTTGATCGGCGACACGGCTTCGATCACGGTCGCCTCTGTGAATGACGCGCCTGTATTGACGGTGCCAACGAACCGGGTCATCAACGAATTGACTTTGCTCTCAGTCACCAACACCGCGACCGATGTCGATGTTCCGGCCAACACCCTCAGATTCGCACTGGTCTCCTGGCCGGGCGGGATGACGCTCGACACCAACACGGGCGTCATCGCGTGGACCCCGACGGAGAACCAGGGCCCGAGCACCAACACGGTCACCGTGCGCGTCTACGACAACGGCGCGCCGTCGCTGGCCGCGACCAACAGCTTCACGGTGTGGGTCAACGAGGTCAACACCGCGCCCGTGCTGACCGTGCCGACGAACCAGACCGTGGCGGAACTGACGTTGCTGACGGTCACCCACACCGCGACGGACGCGGACCTTCCCGCCAACACGCTGAAATACCAGCTCGTGGCGTCCCCGGGCGGCATGACGCTCGACACCAACAAAGGCGTCTACGCGTGGACCCCGACGGAGGCGCAGGGCCCGAGCACCAACACGGTCACCGTGCGCGTCTACGACAGCGGCGCGCCGTCGCTGGCCGCGACCAACTCCTTCACCGTGTGGGTCAACGAGGTCAACGTCGCGCCGGTCCTGACCGTGCCGACGAACCAGACGGTCAACGAACGGGTCCTGATGACGGTCACCAACACCGCCACCGACGAGGACATCCCCGCCAACACCCTGCGCTACCAGCTCCTGGCCGGGCCGGGCGGCATGACGCTCGACACCAACACGGGCGTCATCGCCTGGACCCCGACGGAGGCGCAGGGCCCGAGCACCAATACGGTCACCGTGCGCGTCTACGACAGCGGCGCGCCGTCGCTGGCCGCGACCAACTCCTTCACGGTGTGGGTCAGCGAGGTCAACGTCGCGCCGGTTTTGCCGGCCCAAACGAACCGCGAAATCAGGGCCATGACGTTGCTGACCGTGACCAATGTCGCTACGGATGCGGACCTGCCGGCCAATGCGCTGACGTATCAGTTGTTGTTCGCGCCACAGGGTGCGTCCATCAGCAACGGCGTGATCATGTGGACGCCGACCGTCCAGCAGGGGGCCAGCACGAACATCTTCACCACGCGGGTTGTTGACAACGGCGTGCCTGCGCTGGCCGCGACCAACAGCTTCCAGGTGGTCGTGCGGTCGGCCAACACCCGGCCGGTGCTGGATACGATCCCGGATATCACGCTGGTCGTCGGCGAAACGCTCGACTTCCGCATCCCGGCGACTGACTCCGACTGGCCGAGCAACACGCTGACCTTCACTTTCGACACCTACAGCCTGCTCGAGCCGCCCGCGAATGCGGCCACGCTGGATCCGCACACCGGCCAGTTCAGCTTGTTGGCCACAGAGGCGGACGAGTTCAATGTGTTCTGGTTCGCCGTGACCGTGACGGACGACGGCGTACCGCCGCTCGCCAGTTCGCGGATCTTCCAAGTGAGTGTCAGCGGCCGTCCCCCGGTGCTGGGTCTTTCCCTGCTCGAAGGGCTTCCGCATCTGATGTGGAACGCGGTGCCGCCGCGGCGCTATCAGCTTCAGTATAAGGCGAGGCTGACTGACACCCTGTGGCTGAACCTTGGAACCGCTCTGCAGGCGACCGGCGGATCCCTGATGTTCACGGATGACCCGCCCCACGTGCACACCAACCGCTTCTACCGTGCGGTACTGGTGCCCGCGCCCTAAATCACTTTATCTTTTGGTGTAGCCCCTGTTGTAGGGTTGGGAGGGACGCCTCCCCGAGGCGTCCGCCGGTTCATCCGCTGTGCTGCTGCGGACGCCGTGGGGAGGCGTCCCTGCCGAAATCGGCTACAGCAAGGAAGACGGCTACTGCAAGGGCCGCGGCGGCGGGATGCACATCGCCGACTTCTCGGCTGGCCACCTCGGCGCCAATGCGATCGTGGGCGGCGGCGTGCCGATTGCCACGGGCTCGGCCATGAGTTCCCGTTATTTCAAGACCGGCAAGGTGACCTGCTGCTTCGCGGGCGACGGCGCCTACGCCAACGGCGTGGTGCTGGAGTCGCTCAACTGGGCTGCCCAAGGACAGTTTACGAACAAGGACTACACCAAGACCCCTTACGGTCTGCCGATCGTCTACTCCATCATCAACAACCACTACGGCTTCACGGGCCGCGTGGATGGCGAGGTCGCGGGCGTCAGCACCGTGGCGCGCCGCGCCGCAGGCTTCGCGGACAACAACATGCACGCTGAAGTGGTCAACGGCATGGACATCCTGGCCTGCATGGACGCCATGCGCCGCGCCGCAGCGATCTGCCGCAAGGGCGACGGTCCCGTGCTGCTCGAGTTCGACACTTACCGCAACTACGGCCACTCGCTGGGTGACCCGCGCAACGAGTATCGCACCAAGGAGGAGGAGGCCGAGTGGAAGGCGGTGGATCCGATCGCCCAGCTTGAGAAGCAACTGCTCGACGCGGGCTGCATCTCCGCCAAGAAGCTCGCGGACCTCAAGGCCAAGGTCGCTGACCGCAACGCCCGCATGGCCGCCAAGGCCGCCTGGTCGAAGGACCCCGATCCCGCCGACGTGATCAAGTACATGTACACCGACACCCGCGCGGATGTGGTTCCCGAGCCGTACGCCAACGTCAAGCCCGCCGGCGAGATGCCGGTGATCAAGCGCACCGAAGACGGCCAGATGACCTACAAGGACGCGATCAAAGAGGCGATGATCGAAGAGATGCTGCGCGACAGCCGCGTGGTGCAGTGGGGCGAGGACATCGCCGAGTACGGCGGCGCGTTCAAGGTGACCAAGGGGCTGACCGAGGCCTTCGGGCGTGACCGCTGCTTCAACTCGCCGATCTCCGAGGCGTGCATCTGCGGCACGGCGGTCGGCGCGGCCATGACCGGCCAGCGTCCCGTGGTCGAGCTGATGTACATGGACTTCGGCCTGATGGCCTCGGACCAGATCTCCAACCAGGCGGCCAAGTGGCACTACATGTCCGGCGCGAGCATCGAGGTCCCGCTCGTGTACCGCGCCTCGGTCGGCGGCGGCAAGGGCTATGGCGGCCAGCACTCGCAGACGCTGGAGTCGATGTTCGCCCACATCCCCGGCTTGTACGTGGTGTATCCCGCGACGCCGGCGGACGCCAAGGGCATGCTCAAGAGCGCGATCCGCGACAACAACCCGATCCTCTTCGTCGAGTCGCAGATCATGTACAACTACAAGGGCGTGGTTCCCGAAGGCGAGCACCTGGTGCCGCTCGGCAAGGCGGATGTCAAGCGCGCGGGCGACCAGGTCTCGATCGTCACATGGGGCCCGATGCTGTACGAGGCGCTCAAGGCCGCGGACCAGCTCGCCGCCGACGGCATCTCCGCCGAAGTGGTGGACATCCGCTCGCTGGTGCCGCTGGACATGGAGACCATCCTGGCGTCGGTGCGCAAGACCGGGCGCTGCGTGGTGGCGAGCCACTGCGTGGGCATCGGCAGCTACACCGGCGAGATCGCGTCGCGCATCATGGCCGAGGCGAGGAGGACAAGGGAATGACGGTGCGTGCGGATTGCGTTTCTGCTCATTTGCTTTTCCTCATGGGTGCCCGGCGCCGGTCTTCGCCAGGAAGATGGCGTCACGTTCATTCAGTGTGACGTGCGTGCCCGCCGGCTGGCCGTTGTTGAAGCCGGGCGTCTGCGTTCCCTTGATGCGGCAAAACGTCTGGCCCGGAAACAGCCGGCCCAGATCGAACGTGTAGTCGCGCCGCGAGGGATTGATCAGGACAGCGCCGTGCTCGAATTCACGTGCCATCGCGTCGGCGGCCTGATGGCCTCGGACCAGATCTCCAACCAGGCGGCCAAGTGGCACTATATGTCCGGCGCCAGCATTGAGGTGCCGCTGGTTTACCGCGCCTCTGTCGGCGGCGGCAAGGGCTACGGCGGTCAGCACTCACAGACCC
>JBBQBU010000434.1:0-5349 GCA_038318015.1 Chloroflexota bacterium
TCAGGTCGGCGCTCTCGGAGGCGCGCCACGTCGAGACGGCAAGTCGGCCGCCCGGGGCCAGGACACGCCGCCACTCGGACAAGGCCGCCTGCTGGTTCGGCAGGAACATCATGCCGAAGCCGCACAACACCCGGTCGAAGCGGGCGTCTGGGAAGTCGAGTTGTTCGGCGTCCATCTGGAGTACACGCACGGACAGGCTACGCCGCGCCCCTTCCCGCTGCGCTGCCTGCACCATCCCCGCAGAGAAGTCGATGCCGACCGCTACACCAGTCGCTCCGACGCGCTCGGCGGCCGGGAACAGGACCGCGCCGCGCCCGCACGCCACATCGAGGATGCGCTGCCCCGAGGCGAGGCCTGCAACGGCGACGAGGCGCTGCCCGAACGTGGCGAAGCACCCGGCCGCGTCGTAGTCTGGCGCGAGCCGATCAAAGAGCGCCCGCGTCTGGGCCTTCCGGGCGTCGAGAGCTTCCCCCATGAGCCGCACCCCTTCCGCGCCGTCCTGACGTGACAGCGCCGGCCACGGTCGAATGGTACGCCGGCGCGGGGTGCGTCGAACGCCGCAAGCACCGCCGCCGGTCGCCGTCAGCGACCGATGCCCTCATTCCTGCGGCCAGGATGAGGTGTCGGGTCAGGCGGTGCGACTGGTCGGCTGTCGCACGCCGCGCAGAATCTGCTTTGCAACCTCGGCGCGTGGCGGCTTGTCCAGCTCGATCCAGCTGGAGCGGAAGTCGGGGTCTTGCCAGACGAAGCGCCGACCGTCCCAGGCCAGCGTCGTGGCGTCCTGCCCGAGATCGCTCAGGTTGACGCCGTACGGCACCGGCTGTTCGGTATCGACCAGGATGATGGGATGGACGCCGTGCCCCGGCCCCTGCTGGACGATGTTTGCCAGCAGCCGGGCCGTCGTGCCGTCGATGTTCGTCGGGAAGTCGAGGATGACCAGGACGCGGCACGGTTCGGCGACGCCGCTGGCCCGCGAGGAGTCCATGCGCGGCATCAGGGCGTGGAAGGCGTTTGCTTCGGCCGCACCAGCAATCAGGTTCCAGAGGTCGTTCAGCCGCTGCTCAATCTGGTGCGGCTCGGTCCAGGCGCGGCCTTCGCCAAGCCCGATGCCCAGGTCGGCGAAGGGCGTGAACGGCGCGACGTTCTTGCCCTGGCCGAGCGGGTCCACCAGGATGAAGCGCAGGTCACCGGGTGGCACCGTGGCTACCAGCCGCAGCATGATGGATTGGATCACGCTGATAGCCCGTTCGCGAGCCTGCCCGTCAGCGGTGATGATGAGCGCCTTCTCGTGGGGGAAGGGGATCAGCGCGGGCAGGGTCAGCCGGTCTTCGCGGATGCCGGACAGCATTTCGCCGACGCAGGTGGCGCGGGGCATCCGGGTGGACGGCCCCCAGGTGCGCCACGACGGCGCGGTCCACTCCGGACCGCTGATGCTCGCATCGGTCGAGAACTTGGCAATCATCGGCTCCATCAGGGCAAGGTGCTGACGGAAGCTCTGGGCGATGCGCTCCTTCGTCTCCTCGAAGCGCTCTTGCCGCTCGTTCAGGCGGCGGTCAAAGGTGCTGCGCGCTTCTTCGATGAGGACGTGGTGCAGGAACATCACGTAGCCCATGCTCTGCCGGACGAACTGATAATCATCATCTGGCGAGTAGGGGCGCAGGAATGTGGCGCGGGCGGAGGCCACGAGGACCGCGATGATGAGCGGGCTGATCATCGCCCCGAACAGACCGAGGTTCCAGCCGGCCGTGCCCGTGCCGAGGAAGAACGGCACCGCCAGGATCATGCCGGCCGCGACGACGCAGCCGAGGATGATGCCGATGGTAATCATGTTGCCGGAGCCGCCGCTTTCAAGCGACGCGCGGATGCGGATCAGGCGGGCTTCCATCTGCGCGGTGGAGATCCGCATGCCGATGAGCAGGTCGGTGTCGAACAGGGTCGGCGGCTGGGTCGGGAGAATGTCCGGCAAGGGCATCCGGTCCGGGCGCGGCTGGACGATGCGGTCAGCCTCCCGGAGCAGGTCGTAGGCGTGGCGCAACCCGTCGTCCGCATCCTTGCGGGACTGGGCGAAGGCAACATCTGCAGCCTCATGGTCAAGACGGAGCCGGTTCTCGGCCTCGGCCTCTTCCTGCGCGTGCTGATCGGCCAGGCTGCGGACAGCGCGAACGACTTCACGCTGCTCCTTGATGATGTTCGGCTCGGCCATGGTTCCTCCTACGGCGCCAGTGGCCGTCAGCACCGTCGCAATCCCTCATCAAGGACAACGGTCACAGAATAGCCAGGGAGACACTTTCTGTGTCCCAATTCTGCAACGAACACCAAGACATGTCAAGGTGAGTATATGTGAAGCGAAAAATCTGTGTGTAATGTCTCAGTGGCGCGAAAATACTCGTTGGACGCCGCTTCCGGCCGCTTCGACGGCTGCCAGCCCCAGGAACCGGGGCAACTCAAGCTGCCGTTTCCAGCGCCACGGCTGCACGATCAGCCGGTGCAGCCACTCCAGCTCCAGGCGGCGCATCAGGTATGGCGCGCGCGGCACCTGCCCGGACAGGAAGTTGAAGACGCCCCCCACGCCGATGCCGACAGGGATGCCCAGCGGCCCGAGGCTGCGGTCAAGCCAGCGTTCCTGCGCGGGCGCGCCGTAGGCCACCAGGATCACGTCGATGGGGCCAGTGGCGCGGATCAGCGCCCAGGTGGCTGCGTCGTCTTCGGGCCGGGGTGAGCCGGGCGCGGCCCCGGCGATGATGAGGCCGGGGTGCTGCGCCTGGAGCTTGTCGGCGGTCAGTTGCGCTACGCCGTCAGCGGCCCCCAGCAGGAACCAGCAGTGCCCACGGGCGGCCCCGAGTGCGGCCAGCCGCTGCACGAGGTCAGTGCCGCGCACGTGCTCGCGGAACGCCTCGCCGCGCATCCGGGCCGCCAGCAGCAGCCCGACGCCGTCCGGCACGTTCAGGGCGGCCCGCCGCAAGATGGCGCGAAAACTGGGCGTGCGCCGCGCCAGCATCACGAACTCAGGGTTGGGGGTGGTGATGACGTGCGGCCCGCCATCGGCTATGTACCGTTCGACGAGGGCGAGCGCCTCGTCGTAGGTCACGTCGTCAATCGGCACGCCCAGGATGTCGATAGCGCGCGGACGCCCGGTGGCCGGGCCGGGCGTGCGGCCTGCCGCGCCTGGGGTCACGCCTTCCCTTCGCCGATGCGGTACGACCGGTCCAACAGGTCTACGACGTGGCAGGTCTCAATCTCCAGGCCGCGTTCCCGCGCGCCGGAGGCGATCTGCATGGCGCAGCCGGGGTTGGGCGCAACGACGACGCTGGCCTGGGTCTTGGCGACCTCGGGCATCTTCCAATCCAGAATCTTCTCGGAGAACTCGGGGTGCGTCAGGTTGTAGATGCCGGCGCTGCCGCAACAGACATCCGAGTCCTTCAGTTCGACCAGGGTCAGGCCGGGGATGGACCGGAGCAACTGGCGCGGCTGGTTGCGGATGCCCTGCCCGTGCACGAGGTGGCACGGGTCCTGGTAGGTTACGCGCAGCGGCAGGTTCCCGAGCGTGGTGGTGTCGATGCCGGTCTGCACGAGCCACTCGTTGATGTCCTTCACCTTGTTGGAGAAGGCGACGGCGCGGGCGTGCCACTCGGGATCGTCGCGGAAGAGGTGCGGGTACTCCTTGAGGGTGGAGCCGCAGCCGGCCGCGTTGATGATGACGGCGTCTAGGTCGAGCGCCTGGAAGATCTCCATGTTCTGCTTCGCGAGGTGGCGGGCGGTGTCGCGCTCGCCGATGTGGACGTGGAGCGCGCCGCAGCAGCCCTGGTTCTTCGGGATGTAGACGTCGCAGCCGTTGCGGGCGAGGACGCGCACGCTGGCCTGGTTCGTCTCGCCGAGGAACTCCTGCATGACGCAGCCGGCGATGAACCCGACGCGGTGCCGCCGGGTGCCGCGCGCCCGCACGATCTCGGGCATGGCGGGCTTCCCGACGCCGCCCTGGGTGGGGGGCAGCATTCGCTCCAGCTTGCCCAGGCGCTCGGGCAGCAGCTTGAACAGCCCGGAGGCCCGTACGGCGCGCTGGACGCCCATCTTCTGATAGACCCGCATGCCAGCACCCAGCGCGTTGAGCGCGAGGTTGGAGGTGAAGATGCGATTGAGGACGGTCCGGCCGATGGTGCGCTCGGCGGGGTCGGAGGGCGGGGCCAGCCCGCGCGC
Organism: Chloroflexota bacterium; assembly: GCA_038318015.1. GTDB lineage: Bacteria > Chloroflexota > UBA6077 > UBA6077 > JACCZL01 > JADZEM01. The sequence continues at coordinate 4,195 of JBBQBU010000434.1, forward strand.
GGCCTCGACGATCTGGCCGTACTCGACGCCGGACGGGCAAGCCGTCTCGCAGGCGCGACAATCGAGGCAGCGATAGATGTGTTCGCGGAAGTTCTGGTCGTTCGGGTCGATCTCGCCGCGATAGACGGCACGCACCTGATAGATGCGCCCGCGCGGCGAATCCTGCTCCAGGCCGTTCACGCGATAAGTCGGGCAGGCGTCCAGGCAGAGGCCGCAATGGACGCACTGCTTGAGGGTGGCAAGATCAAGCTCGATGGGCACGGCGGGGCCGGTGCCTGGAGCGGGCGCGTGGGCGGGTGGGTGTGGGCCACCAGCCGCGTGTTCGTGCTCATGGACAGCCATTTGTGGCCCCCGATACCAGTGAGAGACGATGGCCTGAGGGTACCACCCGGCACGGTTGCCGTGCGGGAGGAGCCGGCTGGCTCTGCGCGCCTCTCCTCCAGGGATTCTACGTGATGCGCGCCGCGTGGCGTCCCGCCCAGGGAGCGCGGCCAGGAGTGTCCAGTAAGATTGGCACGATTGCGTGGGCGCGCCCCACTTGACTCTACTGAACAGATGTTCTAGATTTAACGATGTGGGGGTGGGTGATGAGCGACAACTCGGCGATTGAATGGACTGACTCGACCTGGAACCCCGTGACTGGCTGCTCGAAGGTTAGCGAGGGGTGCCGTAACTACTACGCCGAGGCGCTCTCCCTGCGGTTTGGCCGTTCCAAGAAGCGTTGGGCTGCGGCGTTCGCTGATGAGAATGTCGTACTTCACGAGGATCGGCTTACCTACAGCGGTGTGCATATAAGATGGCCCCCGGCTACTCGGAGGCGAGCAGGTCTGGTACGGGGCCATCTGCTCAGACAACCGCTGTATGTCGCGAACCATCAGTGTGACCAGGACTTCGGACACGGGCAAAGAGAGAATTTGGCGGATGAGGGACAGCGGCGATCCGGAGAAGCCAAACGGGTCGATGAACCAGAATGAAGGCCGGTCGGACCGCCGTAGGTTCTCGATGATCTCGGGGGCCCCTCTCTGTCTATAGTAGGTGAGACACGCGAGACTGGATAAATAGTGATGAGGGTGGAGAAGGAACTGAGTCCATGATGTCTCAGAATGGCTCCATCAAAGGCAAGACCGTGGCGGTCGTGGTGGATGGACCGGGTCG
>JBBQBU010000435.1:0-5349 GCA_038318015.1 Chloroflexota bacterium
GGCCGCCCGTCAGGCTCGCTGACGTGTGCGCCTTGCCCGTGCTGACTGGAGACCGCTGGTAGCCATGCCGAATCAGCTCCTTGAAGCATTTGTCCTGGGTAACGGGGCGATCTTGACGAATCTCAGGATGCCATTTGCCACCTTTTGGCACCCCACCACGAGGATCACTCGGCCATGGTGAGTCAGCTTCTTGAAGCGTTCATCCTGGGCAATGCCTCAATCCTCACGAATGTCTGCATGCTGCCCCTGTACCCGAGCATGGTCGCGTACCTGGCCGCTGATTCCGGTCGGGCGCGTGGGTGGCTTGGCGTGCTGGTGCTGGCCGGCATCCTCGTCATGATGACCGCCGTGGGGCTGGCCCTGTACCTGCTGCGGGCGACCATCGCGGCCGTGCTGCCGTTGCATCTCCCGCTCGTGTACCGTTGCGTGAACGTGCTCTGGATCGCCCTTCTGCTCGGGCGCAACCCGTTCGCCCGGCTGGCGGCAGCGAACGCGCCGGTCTTCCGCAACCCGTACCTAACGGCGTTCTCGTACGGGCTGCTGCTCGGCCCGATGACCCTGCCGTGCGCCGGCCCGCTGATCGTCAGCGCGTTCGTGCTGGGGGCCGGCAGCATTGGCTCGCTGGCGGACGGATTGCTGTACGCCCTGGCGTTCGGCCTTGGCTTCGGCTGGCCGTTGGTACTGCTGCCGCTGCTAGCGGCACCGCTCCAGCGCCATGTGACCGGCTGGCTGGTGGGGCGGTACGCGCTGCTGACCCGCGCAGCCGGGGTGCTGCTGGTGGGCATCGGCGTGTTCGGCGTCTGGGCCGAGATTCTGCCGTCGTTGTAAGTGCCCGGTTCATGTGCCGCCGCGCCGGCTGACTTGGACCGCACCGGTTGACACGCGGTCGTGACGCCAATGCTCGCGCACGGCGGCGCGCCAGGGCGAAGACTGTGATTGTCAGATGCGACTGCACCGCGAGGCGCAGTCGGGCGACGTGGCAGGCTGATCTGTAACAGGTCAGTGCCACGGCAGTACATGGCTGGGATGGCGGTCACATCCCGTTCGTCGCATGACCGGCAGCCTGGGGGGCGAGAGTTTCCCAGGCTGTTTTGTCGTCCACCTGTCCGCAGCCCCGCCAGCACGGCGCGTCAACGCGCGGCCCGGTTTACGGTGCGTCTTTTGGGCCTTCCGTCTTCGCGGGCGGATCAATCAGCGGGCCGATGCGTTCCCAGACTTGATTGACGGTCGGCGCTGCGCGCTCCGCCACGGCCGATACGTCCTCACGAAAGCGGGCGTACGCACGCTGCGCCGTCGGCGAGTGCTCGTACCACTCTCTAGCCTGTTTGGTCAGGTCGTTCACGCGATCCATCACGGTCATGGCGGTGTCACTCCTCGGTGCGGGGCAGGATAGCAGGCGGGCGATTAGGCGGCAGGTGCCGCGTGTCACCGGACAATGGCAAGAACGGTGCCGACCCCAGCCGCCGATTGCCGGTGCTGGGCCGCCGCGAGATAATCCCGTGTGGACGGGAGGCACCACGGTGCGGCGTCGAACAGTTCGGGTGGCCGCGCTGGCCGCCGTTGTATGTCTGCTGATCCCGACCTTCGTCGTCGCGGCCGCCGCGTTCGGCCGGGCCTGCGACGGCTCGCTGGAAGGACTCCGCCACCTCGCAAACGTCCGCGCCCAGGTCGCGGGGGCCACGGCCCCAACATGCGCACCCCGCCAGGCAATGGGCCCGGCGCTACATCCAGCCGAACACGCTCCGCAGCACATTCGCCGCCACGTTACGCCCCGTCAGCACCAGCACGACCCGCTGCCCCGTCACATCTACCTGCGCCGTCTGGAGCACCGCCGCTGTCACCGCCGACGACCCCTCGACCAGGATGTGCTCGTGCTCCAGCACGGCGCGCATGGCATCGGCAATCGCGGCCTCGTCTACCAGGATGATGCGGTCCACGTACTGGCGGGCCAGTTCCACGGTGATGCTGCCCGCCGCGATGTTGCCGGCCAGCCCGTCCGCCAGCGAGTCGCGGATCGGCACCGTCACCTGATGGCCGGCTGCCAGGGCCGCGTGCAGTGCCGGCGATGCCGTAGATTGCGCCCCGTACACTTGGACAGCCGGCCGGATAGCCTTCGCCGCCAGCGCCACGCCGGAGATCAGGCCGCCGCCTCCCGCCGGCACCACCAGCACGTCCGTCTCGGGCAGCGTCTCCAGGATCTCCAGCGCGATGGTACCGCCGCCCGCCACGACGGCCGGGTGATCGTACGCCGAGATGTAGGTTGCGTCGCGGGTGGCGGCAAGGTCGATGGCGAACGCTTCGGCCGCGTCGTAGTCCGCGCCGTGCAAGAGCAACTCGCAGCCAGATTCGCGCAGCAAATCCACCTTTGCTGCTGATGCTGTCTCCGGCACCACAACCGCGGCTGGCAGGCTGGTGAGCGCCGCCGCCCGCGCGACACCCAGCCCGTGGTTCCCTGCCGATGCTGTCACGACGCCGCGCTTGCGGGACGCGCCGTCCAGCGACAACAGCGCGTTCAGGGCACCGCGCAGCTTGAACGAGCCGGTCAACTGGAAGCATTCGAGCTTCAGCCACACGTCGGCACCGGCCGTGGCGGACAGGTGATTGGCGTGTTCGAGGGGCGTCCGCTGCACGTACGGGGCGATGCGCTCGGCGGCTGCCCGCACATCAGCCAGGGTGACAACGGCGGGGGTAGGGAACGGTGTTGCGGTTGCCTGCGTCACAGTGTCTACTCGCTCCGATCAGGGACGTGGGGGTCAGTGCCATTGGCGTCAGGGCCCGCACGCGCACATTTGGGACTGTCACGCGGGCCGCAGGCTCCCTGGTATACCGCGCCGGGCCTGAGAGCGTCCGTCAGGGCCACCTGCTCGCGCAAGGCGGCCGGCTCAAAGTGGGCTGCGCGCCAGTTCGAGCGTCTGCCGCGCCGTCCAGGCGAGGTCGGACCGGAAGCCTTTGTACGCCTGGTACGTCATCCCGGCCAGCCCGATGTGCAGCTCACAGGCGCGCAGCCGCGCCGCGATGTTGGGGACGGCCAGGCCGCTGGCCGCGAAGTGGCGCGTTGCCTCCTGCCGGAAGTCGATGCCGTGCCATTCCGGGAACCAGCGGGCCCAGAACGTGAACCACGCGATGTCGTAGAGGAAGTCGCCGTACAGCGCGCAGCCCCAGTCCAGCAGGCCAGTGATCCGATGGTCGGCTACCAACACGTTGAAGTGCAGCAGGTCGCTGTGGATCAGGTGGCGGTCGTCTGGGCAGAGCGGCGCGAGCGCCCGAAGCCGCTCGTACGCCTCGTCGAAGGGGGCCACGCCCACCGCCGACGCTTCGAGCGCAGCCCGCCAGCCGGCGATGCGGTTGGCGGGACTGTCGCTATTCACGTTGAGCAGGAACGCCGGCCATGACGCAAACGGAGCGTTGCCGTCTACGCCCCAGATGCCGTAGCCCGAGGTGCCGCCCAGGTCGGCCGTGCGGGTCGCATCCAGCACGGCGAACAGTGACGGCACCAACGCCCGCATGCCCGCCTCGTCCAGGTCGTCGATGAAGTCGCCGTACAATCGTTCGGAGACGGCGACGTAGCCCCCCAGGTCGGCAGGGACGGGGCCAAGCTCCAGCACGCGCGGGATCGGCAGGACCGGCGAACGCCAGCGCCCGGCGAACTGGTCCTTCGCGAAGTCCTCGTCCAGCGCGCTGAACCGGATCACCCGCGCGTCGCCATCAATCGTGCACGCGAACGCCTTCGACCACTCGCCCTGGTCGAACGGCAGCACGTTGCCCGCACCAGAGCCGTACCGCTCGTGCAAGAACGCTTCGACGCGGGCAGCGTCAAGTGCGGCGCGCGGTTGCAGCGGCGCGCGTGGCTCGGAGGGCATGTCGCTCATCGGCCGTCCTAGCGTTGGCTGGTTCGGGGGCGGTGTTCAGGCAACGCTGCGCCTGCGAGTCGGCGTGCAGCCCGTTTCATGGCCGCCGCGTAGTGCCCGGGGCTGCTGTGCCCAGCCGCGCGAGCGGTGGCCCGGAGGTGCCGCGCACGACCAGCGTGAAGTCTAGCTGGCGGCTAGCGGCCGGTGCGCCACCCTGAAGCTGGAGCAGGATGGCGTTGGTCGCGAGCGCCCCAAGCTCGTGGCGCGGCACCGAGATGGTGGTGAGTTGCGGCCAGGTCTGGCGGGCGGCGGTCGTGTCGCCAAACCCGACGATGGAGAGGTCGGCAGGGAGCCGCAGGCCGAGCCGATGGGCCACCGCCACCGCCCCGACCGCCATCTGATCATTCAGCGCGATGATCGCCGTTGGCCTGGATGCCTGCGTCAGCAGCGCCTCAGCTGCGCGTTCGCCGCCCTGAATCGTGAAGCTGCCGTTCGCCTGCCATTCGAGCGGGACGCCGTGCGGCCCCAGGTCATCCCGAACGCCGTCGAGCCGTGTGCGCGCCGTCGTGATCCGCTCTGGCCCAGTGATGACGGCAATCCGGGTGTGCCCGAGGTCGCGTAGGTGGCGGGTGAGCGCCGCTGCCGCCGCGCGGTTGTCGATGGAGATGCGCGGGACCGTCGTCGCCACCTCCGCCAGCGCCACGACGACGCTCCCCTGGCGCTCCAGACTGGTGATAGCCTGCCGGTGCGGCCCCCGGTGCGCCTCGTCGAGGGTGCCGCCGCCGGCCAGGATCACGCCGTCTACGCGGTAGCCGAGCAGCGTCCGCAAATAGCTCAGTTCGGTGACGGGATCGCGGTCGGCGTTGCAGACGATGACGAGGTAGCCGGCGCGCCGGGCCACATCCTCCACCCCCCGCACGATCTCGGAGAAGTACGGATCGGTGACATCCCCGACGATGACGCCGATAATCTGGGTGCGCTTCGTGACCAGGGCGCGCGCCAGCACGGACGGCGAGTAGTTCAGGTCGCGGACCGCGTCTAGCACGCGCTGGCGGGTGGCCTCGGCGACGGGGTAGCCGTTGTCGTTGATGACGCGCGAGGCGGTGCTCAACGAGACGCGCGCACGGCGGGCAACGTCGTCCAGGCGGATGTGGGGCGCGTTCGGTACCGGCACGTGCGGTGAGGAGATGGGCGGTTCCCTCTGGCCTGACTGCGGGGCATGCGACACAGAATCGAGCATCTGACGGCGGCAGGCCCATCGCAGGTGACGATGCCTCCGCCCAGGCAAGTTTACCATTCGGGGCGACGCCTGTAGGGGTGCGATGCTTCGTGGCGACCGGAAAACATCGTGCTTGCCCTCAGGGGCCAGGCAGGAGGGGCCAGGCAGGTTTGCCCGCGTCGCGCCACGCCGGGCGGGTTTGCCAGCGACAACCCCTACTCGATCCGCTTGCGCTCGAAGGTCGTGGACAGAATCAGCATCGTTCGGGTGCTGGACACGCCT
>JBBQBU010000436.1:0-5327 GCA_038318015.1 Chloroflexota bacterium
GTGCGCCCCATGTGTATCTCATAGGCGATCAGTTCCCGACCCGCCGCCCCGGCCAGCGCCCCGACCGTTGCCAGGATCTGACCCTGAACCCGGACCGTCCGCTTGGTCGCGGCGAACGTCGTCGAGACGGGCAGGAGGCCCAGCCCGGCCACCACGGGTTCGGCCGACTCAACGCCGTGCGGGTCGCGAATCTGCCGCCCGAGCATCTGGTAGCCGCCGCAGATGCCGATGATCGGTAGGCGCGCGTCGGCCAGCCCGGCGATGCGCTCGGCCAGCCCGGTCGCGCGCAGCCACGCCAGGTCGGACACCGTGGTCTTGGTGCCCGGCAGGATCAGGAGGTCCGGGGTACCCAGGTCGGCATTCTGCTCGACATACCGCAGGCGCACCTCCGGCTCGGCGGCCAGCGGCGCGAATTCGTCGAAGTTGGCGATGTGCGGTAGACGGATCACCGCGATATCCAGGTGTTCGTCCGGACGCTCACGCTGCTTGGGCTCGTCATCTAGTGACAGCGAGTCCTCTTCCGGCAGGTCGAGGTTCTTCAGGTACGGCACCACACCCAGCACCGGCACGCCGGTCCGCCCAACCAGGAAGTCGAGGCCCGGCGCGAGGATGCCGGGGTCGCCGCGAAACTTGTTTATGGCGAAGCCGCGCACGAGAGCACGGTCGGCCGGCTCCAGAAGTTCGAGCGTGCCGAGGATCGACGCGAAGACGCCGCCCCGGTCGATGTCGCCGACCAGCAGCACGGCGGCGTCGGCGTGGCGCGCTACCCGCATATTTGCGAGGTCGGTCGCGGCAAGGTTGATCTCAGCGGGGCTGCCGGCCCCTTCCGCCACGATGATGTCATACTGGCTCCGCAGCCGATCCAGCGCCGCCGTCACGACCGGCCAGAACTCCAGCTTCCGCTGCTGGTAGACCCGCGCGGGCATCGACCCGATGGAGCGGCCGGCGATGATGACCTGCGAATGGGCGTCAGCCTCGGGCTTGAGCAGGATCGGGTTCATGTCGATGCTCGGGTCGAGGCCCGCCGCTTCGGCCTGGAGCGCCTGCGAGCGGCCAATCTCGCCGCCCTCAGCCGCCACGAACGAGTTCAGCGCCATGTTCTGCGACTTGAACGGCGCGACGCGGTAGCCGTCCTGGCGCAGAATCCGGCAGATCGCCGTGACCAGGGTGCTCTTGCCGGCGTGCGAGGCCGTGCCCTGCACCATCAGGACCGGCGCGAGCGGCCTGCTCATGATGCCCCCGTGATGGACAGTGGCGGCACGGCGCGCAGCATCAGCGGCGCGCCGGGATCATGCGTCCCGAGTGACGGGGCACGGATACATTGACCGCATCCGTCACCTCGTCCTTGCCGGAGACGCCGGCCTCGTCGAAGGTTGCCATCTCACGCGGCAACTTGCACGCGAGCCGAATCAGGTGCAACGCGACCGCAGCGCCGCTGCCCTCGCCCAGCCGCATGCCCAGGTCCATCAGCGGCTCAAGCTCCAGCAGTTCCAGGACGATCCGGTGGCCCGGCTCGACCGAGCGGTGCGATGCGATCAGGTAGTGCTGCACGGCCGGGCAGAGTGCGACCGCCAGCAGTGCCGCCGCCCCGACGATCAGTCCGTCCAGCAGCACCGGAACTCTGGCCGTCGCCGCGCCAATCATCGCGCCGGCCAGTGCCCCGATCTCGAAGCCGCCGACCGCCGCCAACGCCCCCAGCGGGTCGTCGGCTGACACAGTAGCGCGTGCCAATGCCTGTTCGATGATCGCGACCTTGTGCTCCCAGCGTGCTGCGTCGATACCGGTGCCCCGACCGGTCACAGCGCGCGGTGGTCGGCCGGCCAGCACTGAGATCAGCGCCGCTGAAGCCGTGGTGTTCCCGATGCCCATTTCGCCCAGGGCGATCAGGTCCGCGCCGTCTGCGATGAGTTGACGGGCAAGCTGCAAGCCGGCCTCGACGCAGGCGCGGGCCTGCTGGCCGGTCATCGCTGGCCCGTCTGCGAGATTCGCGGTCCCCGGCCCCTGCGACAGCCGCACGACGCCGTCCGGCACCGCGCTCCCCTGCCAGTCAATGCCCAGGTCAGCCACCAGCAGGCGTGCGCCGGCGTCCGCTGCCAGCACGTTGATGGCTGCCCCGCCCCGCGCGAAGTTGCGGACCATCTCGGCCGTCACTTGCTTGGGGTAGGCGCTGACACCAGCGTCGGCAACGCCGTGGTCAGCCGCCGTCACCAGGACGGCCGGCCGCTCGATTTGTGGCAGCATCGTGCGTTGGATGCCCGCCAGTTGCACATGCAACCGTTCCAGCGTCCCTAGGCTGCCGGCAGGCTTGGTCAGCCGCACCTGCCGCTGCCGCGCGGCGTCCATCCAGCCTGCATCGAGCGTCCGCACGCGCCGGATGCTCCGGTCCAGTTGACTCATCATCCGACGCCCCCGATCTGCAATCCCAGCGCGACCAGCACGCCTGCCTCCGTCAGTTCACAGATGGCCCCGTACGTGTCGCCGGACAGCCCACCCAGGCGGCCCGCCAGCCACCGAGCCAGCAGCAGCGCCAGCACGCTCACCGAAGCCGCAACCATCAGCCCGCTGGGACCGCTCACGGCCCAGGCTAGCCCCGCCGCCATCGTGCCCGCGAGAGCAACGTGGGACCATCGTACCGCGTCCTTGAATGACCGGCCCATCCCTTCGGGCCGCGCATACGGAAACTGGCGCGTCACCAGGACGATGGCCCAGCGCCCGAGGGCTGGTGCCAGAAGCAGCGCCGGCAGGCGGGCGTCAGGCGGCAGGCTCCCGAGGGCTGCCAGTTTGAGCGCCAGCAGCAGCACAAGGCCGACCACCCCGAACGCCCCGGCTCGCGGGTCGCGCATGATCTCCAGGCGACGCGCCGGGCCGCCGTGGGCGAAGATGCCGTCAAACGTGTCGATGACGCCGTCAAGGTGCAAGGCTCCCGTCAGGGCGGCCAGCAGCGCCACCAGCAGCACGTCGCGGACCGGCTGCGCGACGACCGGCCGCAGGAGAAGTTCGGTCCCCGCCAGCAGCGCCCCGAGCAGCAGCCCGGCCAGCGGAAAGAACGACTCGCTGCGCCCCAGGTCGCTGGGCCCGAGTGGGCGGCGCACCAGCGGCGGCAGCACCGAGAGGAACTGTATGGCGACGAACGGTGCCTGGAGCCAGGACTGCACCACGGAGACGATTGGGCCGTCAAGAGCCGTCGGCTCGGGCGGCATCAGCTTAGCTGGCGGGACACCATCGGCGTGGGGCACGGGGCGGTGTGTGGGGCTGGCCGTCGCGTCGGCTGCCTGCAGCCCTTCGAGCGGCGGGGCGTCTACGGCTACGCGCTGAACGGCTTCGGCGGGCTGCTTCACGCCTGCGATTATAGGACGCTGGTCCGCTCGCCCTTGCGGCGTAGCAGAACGCATCATCTCTCATTCGCCGTGCTGTACAATCTCGGCAGAAGCTCGCTCATCTGGACGGCTCGCAGATGATTCGTGTGTTGCGCCTGCCTGATCTGGTGCGTGCCGTCGTGTTCGTGCGGCGCGCAGACACCCAGGAGCTGACGTCGCATACGTGGCCGCGCGTCCAGCCGGAAGCCGGCCACCTACCGGGCGCCACCGCCATCTGGCAGACGCTCGGGTTGTCGTGGGAACGGGCCTGGCTCTCAACGGCGGGCCAGGGCGGCAACGGCATGGTGCTGGCCCGTCCCCGCTCTGGCGGCCTCTTTTGGGACGTTGAGCATCTGCTGACGACCGGCGGCGACGTCGAGGTTGCGTCGAATCTGCTCGATGCGGTCGGGCAGTACGCCGGCTCGCGCGGCGCACGGCGGGTCTTCCTGGAAGTTCCCGCCGACGCGAGAAGCGATGACCTCATCAAGCGCGCGGGCTACGAGCGGTACACTGAAACGACGGTGTACCGGCTGTCCGCGCCGTTCAAGATGCCGCAACTGGAGACGCTCGATGCGCGCCCGCGTCTCCGTGCGGACGAGCAGCCGCTGTTCAGCCTGTACGGCGCAGCGGTCCCCCAGCTTGTACGCTCCGCCGAGGCGCTCACCTACGAGGAGTGGGCGGCGCTTCATCGCGGGCGCAAGAAATGGTCGCCAACGCTCATTGGCGACCGGCACCACTTCGTCTGGGAGGTAGGCGCGTCGCTTGCGGGTTGGCTCGAAGTGGTCTACGGTCAGAAGAGTCAGTACCTTGACCTGCTGATAGACCCGAAGTATGAGTCAATGGTAGATCGGATGCTGGCCTTCGCGCTCACCCAGGTCAGCGAGAAGGCACCGGTCTATGTGGCGGTCCGTCCGTATCAGGCGGTTCTCGGCGCGGCGCTGGAGCGGCGAGGGTTTGCGGTCGGCGGTCGCTATCGGGTTCTTGTGCGTCAGCTGAGCGTCCGCGTCCCAGAGCGGTCGTTCGTTCCTGCGAACATCGTCGGAGGCTAATGGTCGAGAGAGCCGCACTCCAGACCGCGCAGCCGCAGTCACACGTCACAGATGATCTTGGCCTCCTCCTGGACGTGCTGCCCGCGCGGATTCGCGAGCCTATCCAAAGGTTGCCCGATCAGGCCGAGTTGCTCGAAGTCGTCATGGATCTTGGCCGCCAGCCGGAAGCACGCTTGCCCGGCCGTGAGGTCATGTTGAGCGAGGATGTCGTGTCTCCGGACGACCTCGCCTACGTCATCGAACGCATCGGTGACTTTGGAGACGACAACCGCGCAGGGATTGAGCGCACCCTGCACCGCATCTCGGCGATTCGCAGCCGCGACCGCCGGGTGATTGGCCTGACCTGCCGCGTCGGGCGTTCGGTCTACGGGACCATCGCCATCATCCGTGACCTTGTGGAGTCCGGCAGCAGCGTCCTGATGATGGGGCGGCCGGGCGTCGGCAAGACCACAATGCTGCGCGAGGCTGCCCGCGTCCTGGCCGACGATCTGCGCAAGCGCACCATCATCGTCGATACCTCGAACGAGATCGGCGGCGACGGTGACATCCCCCACCCCGCTATCGGGCGGTCGCGGCGGATGCAGGTTCCCACGCCCACCGCTCAGCACGGCGTCATGATTGAGGCCGTGGAGAACCACATGCCCGAAGTGATCGTCATTGACGAGATCGGGACGGAGCTTGAGGCCCAGGCTGCCCGCACCATTGCCGAACGGGGCGTGCAGTTGATTGCCACGGCGCACGGCAACAGTCTCGAAAACCTCATGCTGAACCCGACGCTTGCCGACCTGATCGGCGGCATCCAGTCGGTGACGCTAGGCGACGAGGAGGCCCGACGACGCGGCACGCAGAAGTCGGTACTTGAGCGGAAGGCTCCGCCGACGTTTGACGTGATCGTCGAAATCCAGAACTGGAACCGCGTGGC
>JBBQBU010000437.1:0-5278 GCA_038318015.1 Chloroflexota bacterium
AACAGGAGCTTGAATCGGCCGGCGGCGGCTGGAAGTCGTGCTTTGACATGATGGAGATGTGCCTGCGCTACTTCCCTGGTCAGGTGGGCTCCTCGGTTCAGGCGATGGCACCGCTACCGGGCACGCGCGAAGAAGCCTGGACGGCGTACACGTCGACGCTCGGTCTCCAGCCACTGCGCGAGGGTGCCCGCGTCACGAGCGACTCGGCCGCCGGTGCTCCCGAACTGGCCGGCGAGGTCGTCCACCTCTCGGAGTTCGTGGCGATCATCCGTCTGGACGCGCCAGCCCCAGGGCTGGCGTGGCTTGGGGCAGGCTTCCATGGAGGGGCCGCGATGGCACTGGTGCACCTCGACTTCTTCGGCGACGACGTGCACGCCGTCGAGGCACGCGAGCAGCCCGTCTGGGATGGGTGGCTGCAACGGACCTTCCCCGCCCCGCCCGCCGAAACGCCCGTCGCCGCTACGGCAACCCAAGCGGCGGTCAGCTAAGCGGCACGGCGCGCTACACTTCTCGGAACCACCGGCGGACGTGCCAGGCGCAGGGGTGCCAGCGTCCCGCCTCTTTGAGGCTGCGTCGCGACCGGGCCTCGAAGGAGCGAGCCGCTGGGACTCCTGACTCCTGACTCCTGACTCCTGACTCCCGTGAGGATCGCCCGTCATGACTCTCGCCATCGACCGCGCTGATGCCCTCGATTCTGTCCTGGCCGGCCGGCGCTCGATCCGGACGTACACGGACCAGCCGGTTCCGCCAGAACTGCTCGAACGGGTGTTGGCGGCAGCCAGCCATGCACCGTCGCCCCACCACTCGATCCCGTGGCGGCTAGCAGTGCTGACCGGAGCCGACGCGAAGGCCACCCTGGCCGACGCGATGGGCGCACGCTGGCGCACGGACCTGCTTGCGGACGGGCTGGGCGAAGGCGAAGTGGCGCTTGAAATTGAGAAGTCGCATCGACGGCTCACGGTATCGCCGGTTGTCGTGGTGGGCTGCGTCTACCCTGAGCGGCTTGACGAGTACCCGGACCCCGAACGGCAGGCCGCCGAAACGATCATGTCGGCGCACAGCCTGGGGGCGGCGCTCCAGAACATCATGCTGGCGGCACACGCCAACGGCCTGTCAAGCTGCTGGATGTGTGCGCCCGTCTTTTGCTCCGATGTGGTCCGCGATGCGCTCAGGCTGCCCGCGCACCTGATCCCGCACGCCATCGTCACCATCGGCTACCCGGCCCGCCCCCCGCGCGAGCGCGCCCGCCCCTCCGTCGATCAGATTGTGGCGCTGCGGGCCTGAGCCAGCATCAGGCGCTCTAACCGCTGGGGGATGTCGAGGTCGCGGAGCAGCCGCGCCGACCGGCTTTGCTGGCTGCCTGCAAGCAGCGCCGTCACGTCGGCGGGGGTGTCCAGGTCCAGGGCGAGGGCCGGCCGCTCGACAACGGCGCAGGGCAGGCCAGCGCGTGCCGCCAGCGCCCGGTGCCGTGCGAAGCTCTCTACGCCGAACGCCGGCACCAGCGCAGACGGCGGCGAGAGCAGCAGCGCATTGGTCCCGCCGGCCGCCCGGTCCGGCGCGACCACCACCCCCGGCGAAGCCGTTTCTGCCAAGAGCGCCGAGATATCCGCAGATTGCAGCAGCGGCAGGTCGGCCGGCACGATCAGTAAGTGGCTCGCGCCGGCCGCCGCCGCGACCGACTGCGCCTGCCACAGCGCGGCGTTCAGGTCATCCGGCACCGTGCCACCGGCGCGGGTCGGCGGCTCGTCCAGAAGCGTCAGGCGCGGGTCCGGCGCGAGCGCGTCTGGCCCGGCCCCGAACAACTCGGGCGTGCCGCCGGCCGGCGTCAGCAGCAGCACCCGTTCGATTGACGGGGTGTCCAACAGGGCCGCCAGCACGTCGGCCAGCATGGCACGGCCCAGGCGGGCGCGCTCGGCCGGGTCCAGCAGGGCAGCGAGTCGCCGCTTGGTCCCGACCGGCCCCTTGTACGGGATAGCCGCCCAGATGCGCCGCTCGGCCGGTGCCGCGCCAGACGTCACCGCACGCCCGCCTGTTCGAGCGTGAGTTGCGCCAACGCCTTCTTGACCTCCAGGTCACGCATGATGGTGTCCGTGACGACCGCCCGCACGCCGGCCGCTTCAACCTCGGTAGCCAGCGCCGCGTCCTGCTCGTCGATCACTAGAACATCCAGGAAGTCGGCGTAGGCGCGCGCCACACCGACCGCCGACACTTCCATGCCCAGACCGCGCATCATCTTGTCAGCCGGCCCCTTGATGGTCGCACCACCGACAATCGGGCTGATGCCGACGATGGTCGCGCTGGTGGTGCAGAGCGCGTCGCGGACCCCAGCCAGCGACAGGATTGTGCCGACGCTGACCAGCGGATTGCTGGGGCTGATCAAGATGGCTGCTGCGCCGTTGATCGCGTCGAGCAGGCCCGGCGCTGGCACCGCTGCATCAGCGCCGTCGTAGCGGATTTCCAGCACGTCGTCCTGCGCCCTCCGCCGCACGAAATATTCCTGGAATGGCAACCAGCCGTCAGGCGTGCGAATCGTCGTCCTGACAGGCTGGTCGCTCATCGGCAGCACCTTGACGGCCAACCCGAGGCGCTGGCGCAGATCGTCGGTCACTGCGGAGGCCGTCAACCCCTGGCGGAGCAGTTCAGTCCGGTGGATATGCACCGCAAGGTCGCGGTCCCCGAGCAGGAACCAACGGTCGCGGCCCAGCGTGCCGAGCATCTCCAGGGTGTTGTACGTGTCACCCTTGATGCCCCAGCCCTGCGCCGTCTCGACCAGCCCCGACAGCGTGTACAGCACGATATCCACGTCGGGCGAGACCGTCAGGCCGTAGAACTCGGTGTCGTCGCCGGTGTTAACAATCACCGTCACGCGGGCCGGGTCAACCGCCTGCACCACGCCTTCAAGGAACCGCGCGGCACCGACACCGCCCGCCAGCACGACGATGTCGCGCGCCACTTCCGTCACGATGTTCTGCTCCAGTCAGATTGCGGGCGGCACAGCCGGCCCTCGTCACGTGCGTTTCGCTGCTTCGGACACACCGCCCGTGCATCCAGATCGTCCGCCGTTTTCAGCGTCACAGTTGCTCAGAACGGGAGGCCGCCGCGCACGCCCCAGGTGTTCGGCTCGGTCATCTCCACGCCCACGAAGCGGCGCGGATCGTACGGTGCGGGGTCGATCTTTGGCGACTGGCCAGTTATGAGGTCGGCCAACAGTTCGACGCTGGCCGGGGCCGGCGCGATGCCGCTCGGGCCGTGGCCGGTCGCGAAGTACAGCCCTTCGACAGCACCCGGCCCGATCGACGGGAGGCCGTCCATTGAGGTCGGGCGGAAGCCGGTCCAGCTTTCGACAATCGGAGCCTCGGCCAACGCAGGGATCATGTCAATGGCTTCGCCCAACAGCCAGTGCATCCCGCCAGCGGTGAAGGCGCTCTTGTACCCCACGTATTTGCGGGTCGCCCCGATGATGAGCCGGCCGTCGGCGCGCGGCACGAGGTACGGGTCGGGTACCTTGAGGATGACGTGCTTGATGCCGATGGCGCTCACGTCCAGCGCCAGGATCTCGCCGCGCTGGGGGGCGACCGGAATGGCCGGTTCGCAGCCCGAGATGTGCCGCGACCAGCTACCGGCAGCGTTCACGACGATGGGCGCGTGCACGTCCCCTTCGAGCGTCCGGACCCCGGCGACCTTGCCGCCCTCACGCAGCAACTCCGTGACGGTGGCCCCGTACACCATCGTGACGCCCGCCCGGCGCGCAGCAACCTCCAGCGCGCGGCACAACCGCCGATTGTCGATCTGGCCGCCACGCCGCAGCACCGCCCCGATGACACTTGGGCCAAGCGACGGCTCAAGTGCGCGCAGGGCGGCCCCATCGAGGTACTGCGCGTCCGGCTCAGTGCGGGCTTCGGCTCGCGACACCTGTGCCTGCTCGTCGCTGAAGGCAGGAATTAGTGCGCCAGGGTGGGTCATCTCCGGGTCGATGTCCGACTCTTCGCGGATATCGGCCACAAGTTCGGGATACAGTGCCTCGCTGCGCCGCTTCAGGATCGTGTGCGGGTCGCTGTCCTGCGGGTATGACGCGCTGAGGATGCCGGCCGACGCCCAGGACGCTTGCTTGCCCGGCTGGTCGCGCTCAAGCAGCGTTACGTCGAGACCGCGCCTTCGTAGCTCACGGGCGCTCATCAGCCCGATGACTCCGCCGCCGATCACGATTGCGTCAGGCATCCGCTTCCTCCGCGTCGCCCGCCTCGTGTGCGAGCGCCCGGAGGGAATCGTAGCCCGCGCGCCCCTGCCGGCTGCCAATTTGCGCGTCTGGCCGCAGCCGAGGCTGTCCGCATGTGTCCCTCAACTCCGGTGCTCGTCCGACTCGTCCGTCCTGGTGAGCCAGCGCACTGCCGCCAGGCGCGCCCCGATCTGACCGTCCAGGTACTCTTGCGCCCGCCGTAGCCGCTCGGCCGCGTGGCGTAGCTCCTGGGCCGTCAACGCACGGTGCCCGGTCCTGAGCACCTTGGTATCGGCGTTCGTCGCAGGGTAGTTCGGGACGCAGATGAAAAGGACTTCGGCCGTCTCCGGGCCTGTGTTCCGGAATGAGAGCGTCGAAGCGGCCGGCGTCGTGATCGCCTCGCCCGGCCCGAGCGCGTGCTCGGTGTAGTGCGGATCAGACGGGCCGCGCTGCAACGCCGTCACCTGCCCAGCCACCACGTACGTGACCTGCTCCAGCCCATAGTGCAGGTGGACCGCGTAGTCGTCGTCGCGCGGCGGGATCAGCCCGACGACCACGCTGGTCAGCGCCGATCCTGCACCGGCTATCGGCCGAATGATGATGCCGTCCGGGGCCAGAAACTCGCCCTCACGCAGCGTTGTCACCGCCATCCCTCCCTCGCCGCCACCATACCGCGACTATGCGCTACGCTCGGGGAGGGCGGCAAACGGCGGCCCGCTGCATCGGGAGGGAACGCACGATGGGCAACGATCTGGAGCGGTACGAGCGCGGACGAGCGGTGATCCTGGACATCTGGGGCGCGGAGGAAGGCGCACAGATTCTGTCGCGCTGGCACGACCTGTCGCCTGATCTCGAACGGCAAATTGTCGAGTACATGTTCGGCGACCGCTGGGCGCTGGAGGCACCCGCGCCGGACCGCCGCACCCGCAGCCTCGTCCACGTCGCGACGCTGACGGCGTTGCACCGCCCGACGCAGTTGCGTGTGCACCTGATCGGCGCGCTCCGCAATGGCGCGACCGAGCGCGAGATCGTCGAGACGATCCTGCAAGTGGGGCTGCTGGC
>JBBQBU010000438.1:0-5277 GCA_038318015.1 Chloroflexota bacterium
GAAGGGCCGGTCCGGCGACTTGTAGCGGCGAACGGAGGCGTCCGAATTGACGCCGACGACCAGCAGATCAGCCTCGGCCCGCGCCTGCTCTAGCGACCGCAGATGCCCGACATGGAACAGGTCGAACGCACCGTTGCTGAATGCCACCCTCTGACCAGTGGCGCGCCGGGTGGCCAGCAGCGGGAGCAGCACGGGCAGCGTGACGACTTTCGACGCTGCGGACTTCCAATCACCAGACATGGAAAAATGGTAGCAGTCAGACCGTTCAGGCATCGGTATACTGAGGCAGGATGCCCAGCCCCGAATCCTGCCGCATCCGGAGGTTCGCTTGGACGCCACTGAGATCGAAGTTCGCGGCGTCGTCGTCGGCCTCTTCCAGGAGAACTGCTACATTATCGGCTCGCGCCGCACCAGCGAGGCGATCTGTGTGGACCCCGGCGATGAGGTCGGCGAGATTCGTGCGCTGGCCCGCGACATGGGCGTCAAGATCACCAAGATCGTGTGTAGTCACGGCCACCTCGATCACCTGATGGCCGTCCGGGAACTCAAAGAAGCCACCGGCGCGCCGTTCCTGTTGCATCAGGCCGACCTGGCGCTCGCCCGCTCGATGCCAGACTCAGCACTTCGGATGCTCGGGCGCGTCGAACCGCCCTGTCCCGACCCGGACGCCTTCGTGGCAGACGGCGACGACCTGGAGGTACCTGGCATCAGCCTGCGGGCGCTGCACACGCCCGGCCACACGCCGGGCAGCGTCTGCCTGTACGGTGGCGGGATGCTGTTCAGCGGAGACACGCTCTTTCAGGGGTCTATCGGGCGAACGGACCTGCCGGGTGGCAGCTTCGACCAGATTATGTCCAGCATCATGACGCGCCTGCTCGACTTGCCACCCGAGACGATTGTGCGGCCCGGCCACATGGAAGCGACCACCATCGGAGCCGAGCGCACCAGCAACCCGTTCGTCCTCGACATGCTGGCAGCGATGCGTCGTCAGGGCAACTGATCGGTGCCACAGGCGCCAGCGCCGCTGCCGCCGCTTGACCAGCCGTGGCGGATCGGCGTCATCGGGCCGGGGGCGCTCGGCTGCCTCTTCGCCGGGCTGCTGGCGCTGGCCGGTCACGACGTGCGCTTGCTCGGCCGGCGCGCCGAACAGGCCGAGGTCATCTCGCGTGACGGGCTGCTGGTTGAGCGCGACGGCGTGACCAGGCGGGCGGTCGTCCGCGCAGGCACTGACGCGGCCGGCCTCGGCCCGGTCGATCTCGCCATCGTGCTGGTCAAGGCGACCGATACAGCGTCTGCCGCGCCGTCCCTACCGGCGCTGCTCGGCCCTGACGCGCCGGCCTTGAGCTTGCAAAACGGCCTCGGCAACCTGGACGTCCTGGCCGGCGTCCTGGGAGCCGGGCGCGTGCTGGGCGGCGTCAGTTCGCAGGGAGCGACGTTGCTGGGCGTCGGACGCATCCGTCACGCTGGTTTCGGGCCGACCGCGCTGGCCGAGGCGGCCGGCGGCCTGACCGCCCGCGCCGAGGCCATCGCCTACCTGTTGGACTGCGCCGGCCTGCCCACGCGCGCCTTCCCCGACGCACAACCACTGATCTGGGGCAAGCTGATTGCGAATGCCGCGATCAATCCGCTCGGGGCGCTGTTGCGCTGCCAGAATGGCGAGACGGTAGACCGGCCAGACGCCCGCGCGCTCTTTCACGGCCTGGCACACGAGGCCGAGGCAGTCGCGGTAGCACTCGGCGTGCCGCTGCCGTTCGACGACCCAGCCGCCCACGCCGAGAGCATCGCCCGCGTCACCTACGGCAACCGCAACTCGATGCTCCAGGATGTAGAAGCCGGCCGCCGCACCGAAATCGACGCGATCAACGGCGCGGTGGCGCGCCTCGGTGCGACTCACGGCGTCCCCACGCCGATCAATGCGACGGTAGCCGGCCTGATCCGCGCGCTTGAACAAGGATATCGGTAGCACGGGATATCACCTCGGGGCGCGCCTCTGAACAGGGGCGACGTTGGCAGCTTCTCCCGCACGGCCATGAGCAACGCCCGTTTCGGCGGTGTACGATAGTCGTGAGCGAGCGCGTGCCGTGAGGTGTGCACACCGCTCTGTCCGCAGGGATTGGGAGCAGCGTATGACCGCACCTGGCACCAGGATCACCGCTGAAGAGCTTCTGGGGCTGCCCGACACCGGTGTTCGCTATGAACTGGTCGCAGGGGAGTTGCACGAGATGCCGCCTGCTGGTGGAGAACACGGATACGTAGGCGGGCGCGCCCTCCGTCGCCTCGGCCGCTTCCTGGATCAAAACCGGGACGTCGGCGGCGATCTCTTCGCCGCCGAGACGGGGTTCAGGATCGCCCGCAATCCCGACACGGTTCGCGCGCCTGATGTTGCCTACGTCAGTGCGGCGCGGCTGCCGCAGGCGCGCGTTTCCGGCTACCCGGACATGGCACCGGATCTTGTCGTTGAGGTCGTCTCACCGCACGACACCGCCAGTGAGGTTCAAGGGAAAGCCGAAGCCTGGCTGCGAGCCGGCGTGCAGATCGTGTGGGTGCTCTATCCGACGACGCGCTCGGCGATGGTGTACAAGGCAGACGGTTCGGTGCAGTTGCTGCACGAAGGCGACTCGATCCAGGGAGAAGCGGTCTTGCCGGGCTTCGCCTGCCGCCTTAGCGAACTCTTCTGAGCGGCTACGATGCGACTCGCACTGGGATGATCGAGGACCACATTGATCAAGGGACAATATGAAACACACCCTTGTTGAGCTTCCAGACGTCCTCAGCGCCGAACTTGAGCAGGAGGCTCAGCGGCGAAACATAACCGTATCCGAACTCACCCGTGAGGCCGTTGAGGCCTTCCTCCGCCCAGATAAGCGACGAAAACTGTTCGCGGCGGGTGCCGGCCGCAGTGGAAATGCTGACAATTCTGAGCGGATCGAGGAGATTTTGCGGAAAGAACTTCGGCCATCGTAACGGTCGTGGATGCCGGCCCGCTCTACGCCTACGTAGATGGGGATGACCGCCACCACCGGGCGTGCCTTGAGTTTCTGGAGACGCACCAAGACATCCTGGTTGTGCCGCAACTTGTCATTGCGGAGGTCACGTATTTCCTGTCGACACGCCTTGGAACCAGGGCCGAGTCGCGGTTTCTTGACGACCTCGTCCACGGCAATTTTCTAACTGAGCCGGTGGCCACGCGTGATTGGCAGCGAATCAGCGAACTCGTCTGGCAGTACCGAGACTTGCCGCTCGGAACGGTAGATGCGTCAGTCGTTGCCGCAGCCGAGCGGCTTGGGACAATCCAGATTGCGACGTTGGATCGTCGCCATTTTTCTGTGGTGCGCCCGACGCATACGGCGGCGTTTGACCTGATGCCGCACGCACTCGGAGGTTAGCCGCCGATCTGCGACATGCTCCGTGACGCCTTCTGAAACTGCTCGCCCTCGTTGATATGGTGCTTCTTTTCCTTGTGCGCCACCGCCTCAACGAAGATATTGGCAAGCTCCTGATCCGTGGCACCGGAGCGCAACGGCCCGCGCAAGTCCCACTCGTCCACCGAAAACAGGCAGGTTCGGAGCTGCCCGTCAGCCGTCAAACGGATGCGGTTGCAGGTGGCACAGAACGGCTCGCTGACCGGACTGATGAACCCGACCTCACCGATGCCGTCTTCGAACGTGAAGCGCTGCGACGTAGACGACGCCTCCGACTTGACCGGCACCAGCGGCATGAACTCCCGCTCGATGATCGCCTTGATCTCGGCACCAGTCAGCACGCGGTCGCGCTCCCAGTTGCCATCGGCGTCCAGCGGCATGAACTCGATCCACCGCACCACGTAGCCCGTCTTGCGTGCCCACTTTGCGAAAGCAACGATCTCATCTTCGCTGAAGTTTCGCATCCCGACCGCATTGACTTTGATCGGACGGATGCTCGGGTGCTTCTCCAACTCCGCGAGACCTTCCAGCACCGGCGTCAGCGCTTTGCGCCGCGTGATCCAGTGGAACTTGTCGTGCTGGAGCGTATCCAGGCTGACGTTGATGCGCGTCAGGCCGGCTTCGGCCAGCGGCGCAGCGAGCTTCTTCAACAGAAAGCCGTTCGTCGTCAGGCTCAGGCTAGACGTGCCCTTGATCTGGGCCAGGTCGTGCACCAACTCCGGCAGGTTCGGCCGCAACGTCGGCTCGCCGCCAGTCAGACGCAATTCACGGATGCCCAGCGCAACGGCAATGCGCGACAGCCGCCCGATCTCCTCGAACGTCAGCAGCCG
This sequence comes from Chloroflexota bacterium, assembly GCA_038318015.1. GTDB lineage: Bacteria > Chloroflexota > UBA6077 > UBA6077 > JACCZL01 > JADZEM01. Next base: position 4,253 of record JBBQBU010000438.1, read on the forward strand.
GTCGTTCGCCAGCCAGGTCATGCCCTCTTCTGGCATGCAGTAGGTACAGCGGAAGTTGCAGCGGTCAGTGATCGAGATCCGCATGTCCTCGATAGCGCGGCCAAAACTGTCGACGAGCCGCGCTCCGCCGAAGTCCGGCATCGCCTTCGACGGTGCCTGACGGTTGGCGCGGCGCCATGCTGGTGGAACGGTGAGCGTGATTGGCACAGATGTCACAGGAAACCACCAGACTACTCAAGTTTTGGGTAGTCAGAGTATACCCCAACGCCCGCACCCTGTGGGTCAGCCGCTGCGGTAGCATTGCATCACAACTGACGCGCACGCAGAACGACGTCCACCGTCGCCATACGATACGGGCGGGGTGGATCGAGGGGGCGATTATGGCCAGGGTACTCCTGACGACTATGCAGGTGTCGAGCGCGAGCGACGCGCTGCTCCGACCACTCATCGACGAGGGCCACGAGTTGCTGATGCTGCCGGCCGCCCAGGCTCGCCAGGAAGACGAACTAGCCGAAGCGGTGGGTGACAGCGCCGCCGCCATTGCAGGCGTTGAGCCGTGGACGCGCCGCGTGCTGGAAGCGGCACCACTGCTCAAGGTGATTGCGCGGACCGGCGTTGGCTACGATGCGATTGACCTGGACGCGGCAACCGAGCGCGGCGTACTGGTCACGGCCACTCCCGGTGCCAACCACCATTCCGTGGCCGAAGCGGCTGTCGGGCTGATCGTGGCATCGTTGCGCCGCTTCGCCTTCGCTGATCGGCAGATGCGCACGACGGGCTGGAATCCGCGCCCGTACGGCGTCGAGTTGCGCAACAAGACGGTCGGCGTCATAGGCACCGGGCTGATTGGGAAGGAGGTCGTCAAGCGGCTGCAAGGCTGGGATGTCACCATCCTGGTATCGGACGTGGTGCGTGACCAGGCGTTTGCAGAGCAGTACGGCGCGCGATACGTCGAGCTACCCGAACTGTTCGAAGCGGCCGACGTGGTGACGATCCACGCGCCGCTGGTCACAACCACCTATCAC
>JBBQBU010000439.1:0-5270 GCA_038318015.1 Chloroflexota bacterium
TCTTTCGGCTCGCCGTTCCGGTAGCCGTTGGAGACGACAACCGTGGGCGGGTTGCCCGTCGCCGCCATGTAGAAGCTGAACGGTGCCAGGTTGCCGACGCCGTCCTCCGAGATGGTGGAGACCCAGCCGATTGGGCGCGGCACGACAGACCCGATCAGCAACTTGTAAGCATCACGCGAGGAGAGCTCGCGAGCGTCGAAGTACATCCGTCCTCCAGCGGTGGCAGCATCAACCACACAGGTGAGAGGATGGTAGCGGCTGCGCAACGAATGGCACAGCGGCTGGCGCTGCGGGCCGGGTTACCCACCCGGCCCGCGCTTCGCAGGCACCGACGAACAGATCACGCGGACAGGCTGCCCCACCTATTGGCCCCGTCGCCGTAGGCTCGGCCGGCTGTCGCTGGAACGATGCCCGCATGACCGTCCCGTTCGCGGTACCTATACGGTACCACCGGGAATCGGTCGGGACAACGACTGTTCAGGCCAGAGTGAGCAGTTGAACGACGTGAGCAACCAACTGTAACGCCGTCGTGCTGCGCGTGATCATGGACGGCACACGGTTGCCCACCGGCTGACGGCCTGCCTGTTCCAATTGGCCCCGGCGGGCCGCCACACAGGGTACAATCGTGGTAGGTCGGGAACGGCCACCGGGCGCGCGCACCCGCCCCTGTGAGATCCGGCACCAGCCCGGACCCCCCGGCCGGCAAGGCGAGAGATGCGTCACAGAGCCGCGCGCGTCGTCCGACTGATCCTGTTCAGCATGCTGCTCCTCGCGGGCTTCGCGAGCAGCCTCGTGGGTGCTTGGGTTCCGCCAGCCGGAGCGCAAGCCACGGCTCCAGCCGCGCCCGTCGAGCCGACTGCCAACGCTTCGACTGTCCGCGTCATCGAAGCGCGCGGCGTCATCAATCCGACCCTGGCCCATTACGTTGACCGATCCATCGTGCAGGCCGAGCAGGATGGCGTCGCCATTGTCGTCGTGCAGTTGGACACCCCTGGCGGCCTGGATACGTCCATGCGGCAAATCATCCAGCGCATTCTGGCCGCGCGCGTGCCGGTCGTCGTCTACGTCGGGCCAGCTGGCGGCCGGGCCGGCTCGGCTGGCGTCTACATCACCTACGCGGCGCACGTCGCAGCGATGGCCCCGAACACGAACATCGGGTCTGCGACGCCCGTCGCGATGGGCGAGGGCGGCGAGCAGCAGATGTCGCCGGAGATGCGCGCCAAGGTGAACAACGACGCAACTGCCTTCATCCGGTCGTTGGCCGAGCAACACAACCGCAATGGCGACTGGGCCGAACAGGCCGTCCGCCAGGGCGCGAACGTCACGGCACAGGAGGCGCTGCGTCTCGGCATCGTGGATATCGTCGCGGCTGACGTGCCGGACCTGATGCGGCAGCTTGACGGCCGCACCGTGACGACGGTCGCCGGGCCGGTCACACTCCACACCGGCGCGCTCAGCGTCGAGCGCGTGCAGATGGGGTACGTCGATGCGCTGTTGCACGCCATCAGCGACCCGACGATTGCATACATCTTGCTCAGCCTGGGCACGATGGGCCTGTTCTTCGAGTTGTCGAATCCGGGGAGCGTGCTGCCGGGCATGGTAGGCGGCATCTGCCTGCTGCTGGGGTTCTACGCACTCGGCACACTGCCCGTGAATTACGCCGGTGTCTTGTTGATGGGATTCGCCCTGCTGCTGTTCACCGTGGACGTGTTCGCCCCGACGCATGGCGTCCTGTCGACCGGTGGCCTGATCTCGTTCATCCTCGGCTCGCTGCTGCTGTTCAACGTGCCCGAGTTCGGCCCATGGCTCGGCGTCTCGTTCTGGACGATTGGCGGCGTGTCGACGGTGATGGCTGGCTTCTTCGTGGTGGTGGCCCGGCTGGTGGCCCGCTCGCAGGATGCCCAGGTCACGACGGGACGAGAAGGGCTGATCGGGGCCACCGGTGAGGCGCGATCGGCCCTGGACCCGGGCGGCATGGTCTTCGTTGATGGCGCGCTCTGGGACGCGACGGCCATCGGCGGCCAGGTAGCGGCCGGCGAGCGGGTTGAGGTACTCGCGCTGGAAGGGCTGCGTCTGACGGTGCGCGGCGTCCTCTCGTCCGTCTCCTTGCCCCGCTGACGACCGATGTCAGCCCACCTGTTCGCGCGTCCGCAGCAGGCTCACAGATGGGGAACCGGCCGCATCGCCCGAATGAGCTGCGCGGTCCAATTTGGCCTGACGGGCACTGAGATGGCCGACGCCTATGCTATCCTCCAAGCGGATAATAGATGTGAACAGAGGAGTGCCCAGTGAGCACCATCTCCAATGTCCGAGGTCGGCAGATCCTGGACTCACGAGGCAACCCGACCATCGAAGTTGAAGTCACGCTAGACTCAGGTGTGATCGGTCGCGCCGCTGTGCCATCTGGCGCATCGACGGGCGCACACGAGGCCGTCGAGCTTCGCGATGGCGACGACGCCGCATACGGTGGGAAGGGTGTCTTGCGGGCCATTGCCAATGTGGACGGCCCGATCGCCGAAGAGTTGGAAGGCATGGATGCGTTCCAGCAGGCCGAGATTGACCAGACACTGATCGCGCTCGATGGCACGCCGAACAAGTCAGCCCTCGGTGCGAACGCCATCCTCGGGGTGTCGCTGGCCTGCATGCGGGCCGGTGCCGAGGAAGTCGGCATTCCGCTGTATCGCTACGTCGGCGGCATCATGGCGCGCACGCTGCCGGTCCCGATGATGAATATTCTGAACGGCGGCAAGCACGCCCACAACAGCACGGACTTTCAAGAGTTCATGGTGCTGCCGGTCGGCGCAACGTCGTTCTCGGCGGCGCTCCAGATGGGCACCGAGGTTTACCACGCGCTGTACCGTGTCCTGATCAAGCGTGGGCTGGGCGTAAACGTCGGGGACGAGGGCGGCTTCGCGCCAAGCCTGGCCGACAACCGCGCGCCGCTCGACCTGATCCTTGAAGCTATCGAGACAGCCGGCTACAAGCCAGGTGAGGATATCGCGCTGGGCCTTGACGTGGCCGCAACCGAGCTGTTCCACGACGGCCACTACGTCCTGGAGCGCGAAGGGTCGCGCAAGACGCCGGCTGAGATGGTGGCATACTACGAGAACCTCGTCAGCAGTTACCCGATCATCTCAATTGAGGACGGCCTGTCCGAAGACGACTGGGAAGGCTGGAAGTTGCTGACCGAGCGGCTCGGTGAGCGCGTGCAGCTCGTGGGCGACGACTTGTTTGTCACGAACGTCAACCGGCTGCGGCGCGGCATCGACGAGGACATCGCCAACTCGATCCTCGTCAAGGTAAACCAGATCGGCACCATCAGCGAGACGCTGGAAGCCGTCGGCATGGCGCTCTCGGCTGGGTTCACGGCGGTCATGTCGCATCGCTCCGGCGAGACCGAGGACACGACGATTGCCGATCTCGCGGTCGGGACGAACGTTGGGCAGATCAAGACCGGCGCGCCGGCTCGGTCGGAGCGCGTCGCCAAGTACAACCAGTTGCTGCGGATCGAGGAGGAGCTTGGCGTTGCGGCGGTCTATGCTGGTCGCACGCCGTTCTCGGACATCGGCTAACACGCGCATCAGGTCGGCCCGGCTGTCAGCGCGACGGCCGGGCTGTCTCCCCCGAGGAGCCTGGAGTGCGGCAGGGTCACTCCACACGCTGATACGTCGTAGTCTTTCAGGGAGTACGCTCATGGCGAAAGTGCGGGTAGGCATCAACGGGTTTGGCCGGATCGGGCGTCAGGCGCTCAAGAACATCCTGCGGAAACACGGCGACACCATTGATGTCGTGGCGATCAACGATCTGCTAGACACCAAGACGAACGCGCACCTCTTCAAGTACGACAGCAGCTACGGGCCACACGCCGGCACCGTCGAGGCCCGGGACTCCAGCATTGTGGTCGATGGGCAGGAAATCTCGATCACAGCCGAGCGCGACCCGTCCAACATCCCGTGGAAGAAGCTCGGCGTTGACGTGGTGGTCGAGTCCACCGGCTTCTTCACCGACGCCAAGAAGGCGAAGGCCCACATTGACGCTGGCGCGAAGAAAGTCATCATCTCCGCGCCCGCCCGCAACGAGGACATCACCGTCGTCCTGGGCGTGAACGAGGAGAAGTACGACACCAAGATCCACCATGTCATCTCGAACGCGTCCTGCACCACGAACGGCCTGGCGCCCGTCGCCAAGGTCATCTTCGACAACTACGGCATCGTCAAGGGCTTCCTGACGACGGTCCACGCGTACACCAACTCGCAGCGGCTGCTCGACATTGCCACCTCTGACCTGCGCGACGCGCGGGCGGCGGCGATTAACATCGTGCCGGCAGCGACAGGAGCGGCGCGGGCCGTGGCGCTCGTTATCCCCGAGTTGCAGGGCAAATTCGGCGGCATGGCGTTCCGCGTGCCGGTCGCGACCGTCTCAGTGATCGACTTCACGGTCGTGCTGGAGAAAGGCACGACGGTCACGGAGATCAACGCGGTGATGAAGGAGGCGGCCGAGGGCAGCCTCAAGGGCATCATGCAGTACACCGAGGAGCCGCTCGTCTCGACCGACCTGAAGGGCAACGAGCACTCCTCGATCTTCAGCGCGATGGACACGGCGATGATCGGCGACGACTTCGCCAAAATCATCTCCTGGTACGACAACGAATGGGGCTACGCCAACCGGCTGGCCGACATGACGGCGTACGTCGGAGAGCGCCTGGAGGCCTGATCGTGAAACGCTCGATCCGCGCCCTGGTTGTCCAGGGCAAGACCGTGCTGGTCCGGGTCGACTACACCGTGCCCCTCGACACCGAGGGGCACGTTGCCGATGCGACCCGCATTGAAGCAACCCTGCCGACCATCGCCTACCTGCGTGAGCACGGCGCGAAGGTCGTGCTGATGGCCCACTTCCCCCGACCGAAGGGCAAGGTTGACCCGAAGTACAGCCTGAAGCCCGTCGCTGCCGAACTGAGCAAGCAGCTTGGAACGGACGTACCCCTCGCGCCGGACTGTGTCGGCCCCGAGGTCGAGAAGCTGGTGGCGGCGCTCCAGCCGGGTGACGTGCTCTTGCTGGAGAACGTCCGCTTCCACGCCGAGGAAGAGAAGAACGACCCGGCGTTCAGCAAGCAACTGGCCGACCTGGGCGATCTGTACGTGAACGATGCATTTGGGGCGGCCCACCGCGCGCACGCGTCCACGGCGGGCATCGCGGCGTACCTACCCTCGGCCGCCGGTTTCTTGATGCACAAGGAACTGGAAGTCCTCGGCGGCATCCTGGAGAGTCCA
>JBBQBU010000440.1:0-5258 GCA_038318015.1 Chloroflexota bacterium
GTCAATCCAGGGTCGAATCCGTGCTCACACGGCACTTTCGGCCACGACGTTTCCAGCACACTCTTCCTAGTCAGTGCGCGAGGACGATCTCATCCGACGGGCCGCTTCTTGGTTAGCGGGCCTTAACTTACTGGTATTGAGGCTAGCTCGCGGACTTTTCCCACAAACGACCCTGTCCGGCCTTGCCGCGAGGAGTAAGGATCAAGCCCAGTTCCCGGCGGCGCATGGAGAGGTACCGGCCCACCATCTGGCGGTAGGTATGCTCCTCACCGGACAGGGGACGATGCATACTTCGCAACGCCGTGTGCCCCGACACGTCGTTGGTGTAGAACGTGTCACCCAGGCCTTCAACCACTCCGCGTACCCCGCTCAAGCTAAAATCCTTGAATTTCATATGATCTCCCTTGCGCGGTGTTGCCCGCGCGATAGACGAGCCGCGTCCAATGTTGCTGGAGTTCTTGGCTCTGGACGAAGCCCGAACTAAACTGAGCATTTCCTGACATGAGCGCGTCTCAATGCTGGGCCGGCACCTGCACAAGAAGCACCCTTCGAGGGTATTTGTGCATAGCCCACTCGACAGACTCCTAGCGCCCTAAGGCCCGGACTGTAGCGTCCACAGACGCATCGCCCGTCGTCCTGGTGTTGAGAGGAAGCGTCGTTGGGCGCATCGTCGTCGTCGTCGCAACATTGGCACGGCTGGGAGGGACTACGGGCATGCTGCCCCCCCGCCCTGGAACGGACGTCGATGTAGCGGCAGGCTGTGTCCGCATCGCCACTATCGTTGCCATCGGTCCTGACGCCATGAATGCTGTACCCACCGCGTCGCGTGTTGCCCTCGCCTCTGCCACCTTCGCATCAATTGTGGCCCGAGACTCACCTATTTTTGCATCAGATGTCGCATTCAACGATGGCCTATCTGTGGTTGGAATCGGGACTGGCGTCGGCCCTCCGGTCATTACAGCGAGTTCTCTGGAGTATTTCTGGTAGGCACCATCGGCCTCATCCATGTCGTGCTGGTACGTGCTACGGTCTCCCATGAAGCCGGTGAAGCCGTCAATAGTGTAGTCCATGGCCTCTACGAGGGCACTCTGTGCGCGGCGCGCACATTCTGGCCACGCTTGCCCTTGTACATCGCGACGAATTCGCTGGAGTTGCCCAACAGGGCCGGCTAAGCTGATGCGGGACGAGTTGGTTGCCAGCGTGACCGCATCGTCCCATTCTTGAGCGTACTTGCCCATGAGATCGACCGCACGCTTGCTATCGTTCGTGATGCAACCTGGAACTTGAGTCGCTGTGAGTCGCATGGTAGCGGGTACCGACGCTGGTTGCTGCGAAGTCGCTAGAGGTTGTCTACAAGCAACGAGGAACCCGAACAGTAACAATAATAATGTAGTCGCCATAAAATAGCGCATGAGCGTCCTTCGCATCAGTGTCGATATGACAACGCTTAGGTTGAAAACTGCGGGATGAGTGGAAAGTCGATCAGTGTCGTGGCGGCTCATCAAGCAGTCCGCGTGCGGGTCGCGCCGCGCTTGCACCCGTCCTCGCCCCCCGAAACCCATGACCCAAAACCCAGCACCCTCCGCCTGCTACACTAGCCGCGACATGAGCACCACTGAGATGGCTGGCTCCACTCCGGCCCCAGCGCCAGCACCTGTGCCCTGGTGGCAGATCGTTCACCAGCGGTTCAAGGCGAACGGCATCAGCATCGTCGTGCATGTGCCAGATGCCGCGCTCGTCGGGCTGATCGGTGCGTGCGAGGCCGACCCAGAGATCGAAGTGCTCCAGTTGACGCGCGAAGAGGAAGGTGTCGGCATCCTCAGCGGCGCGTACCTCGGCGGCAAGCGCGGCGCCCTGCTGATGCAGAGCAGCGGCCTCGGGAACTGCATCAACGCGCTCGGTGGCTTGCCGATGGCGTACCGGATTCCGTTCCTGCTGCTCATCACCCCCAGGGGCCGCCTCTCCGAGTTCAACCCAAGCCAGGTGCCCGCCGGCCGCGCCACACCCAAGCTGCTCGATGCGCTCGGCATTGAGACGGCCACCCTGGAGCGCGCCGACGAGGTTGCCACCCTCGTGGATCAGGCGTTGTACAGCGCGTTCTCGACCAGCCAGCCCGTCGCGCTGATCGTCTCGACGCTGCTGACAGGGGGCAAGCGTGTATAGGACAAGCAGGTACAGGATCGTCGGCAGTCACCGATGCCAGGCAGACAAGCGGTTCGGCTCCCCCTCTCCCGCTTGCGGGAGAGGGGGTTGGGGGGTGGGGGCCGTGGGGGCCGACCATGCGTAGCCTGGAGGCCGTGCAGATTCTGCGGGAGCGCCTCGGTGACGCGCTGGTCGTCACCAGCCTGGGGACGCCCTCCTACCTCGTGCACGCCGCTGGCGACCGCCCGCTGAACTTCTACCTGTGGGCGGCGATGGGCATGGCGTCCTCGACTGGCCTGGGGCTGGCGCTGGCCCAGCCGGCCCGGCAGATCGTCGTGGTGGACGGCGACGGCGCGGCCCTGATGAATCTCGGGTCAATGGTGACGGTTGGCGCGCGCCGCCCTGCCAACTTCCTGTGGGTCATCCTCGAGAATGGTGCGTTCCTGGAAACCGGCGGGCAGGTCATCGCGACGCACGGGACGGCTGATCTGGTCGGCATCGCGCGGGCCAGCGGCATTCGGCAGGCCGCGCGGGCCGCAAACCCGGTGGCGCTGGCCGAACTGCTCGAATACAGCCTGGCGCAGCCCGGCCCGTCGCTGGTCGTCGCCCGCGTTGAGCGCGACACCATCCGCGAGTTGCCGCCCGTTGATCCGGTCCGGATCAAGCACCGCTTCATGGACGCGCTCGGCACCTAGCCCGACGACGATGGTCACGCCGGTCCGTCTGCCCGTCATTGGATGATCGTTCGTGTGGGCGGACCTGTTCGCGGCGGACATCAACCTGCCAGCACGGTCATGACGATGCCAATCGTGACCTGTTACCCGTCTGACGCTAAAACATCACGGATTCGTCACGTAGCTTGTCAGAACTCCGTCACCGATCAGTCGTGCTGCGCGTTCTTTCACTGGCACAATGTCGCGTGTGCCGGTCCCGCCGGTCCTGATGCGCCGTGATCGGTCATCCTGCTGGCTGTTTGAAAGGCTCCCCGTGTCTTCTCTCCGTCGCCGCCCCCTGCTCCAAACAGCGGCCCGCTTTCTCCTCATTGCCGTCGTCGTTGCCCTCGTCTTCGTACCGCTCGCGCCGCCCACCGCGCGGGCCAACCCTGTCGCGGCGCCCGTCAGCCGCGATCCGCGCTTTGGGCTGAATGAAGCCTGGCGCGCCGCCGAGGCGTCCGACCGAGCCGGTGCCGGCTGGTCACGCGTCCTATTCTGGTGGAGCGAGATGCAGAAGGACGGCCCCGGCGGCCTGAATCTGTTCGCCACCGACCAGGACGGCTACATCAAGAGTGAGGCTGCCCGTGGCCGGCAGCTTGCCGGCGCGGTCCTGAACACCCCGCCCTGGGCCAGCAGCGACGGCTCGCGGAACGGCGTCCCGAACGGCCTCTACCTGCCGTGGGACCACCCGGATAACTCCTGGGGCCAGTTCATGCGGCTGATGGCCGAACACTACCGTGGCACGGTGGACACCTGGATCATCTGGAACGAGGTTGACATCTCCGGCGGCCAATGGGACACCTGGAACGGCTCGCTTGAGGACTACGTGCAGCTACAGAAGGTTGCGTACAAGGCCATCAAGGCCGGCAACCCGGACGCCACCGTGCTGCCGTTCGGCGCGGCCTGGTGGTACGACTACGGCGCGACCATCTCCCGGATGCTCGACCTCCTGAAGGCCGACCCAGACGCCGCCGCCAACAACTATTATTTCGACGTGGCGAACCTGCACCTGTACAGCAGCGCGGCCGACATCCCGCGCATCATCGGCTGGTACCGCGCCGAGTTGGCCGCGCGCGGCATGAACAAGCCCATCTGGATCAGCGAGACGAACGCCATCCCCTACGACGACAGCGTCTGGCCGGCGTCGAAGGCGGGCTTCCGCGCCAGCATGGACGAGCAAGCGTCGTACATCATCCAGGCGCTCGCGACGTACGTCGGCCTGGGCGTGGACCGCGTGGGCGTGAACCGCGCCATCGACGGCACCGACTTCGAGGCCGGCGGCGAGCCGTTCGGACTGCTCCGCAACGACGGATCGACGCGGCCGGCGTTCACCGCCTATCAGGTCGCGTCGCGCTACTTCGCGGGCGTCCGAGAGGCGAAATACAGCCACGACGATGCCAGCGGCGTGACGATGGTCACGATGCAGCGCGGCGGCGAGCGGGTGACGGTCCTGTGGACGATGTCGCCGGGTGGCGGCACGGCCAGCGTGGACGCGCTTGGGTCGCAGGCGTTGCGCGTCGGCAAGTGGGGCGACGCTGAGACGATCCAGGCGACCGGCGGGAAGTTCACGGTCGGGCTGGCACCGGCCACGGCGAACTCGAACGCCGGCGACCGCAACGACTACGTGGTCGGCGGCGACCCGGTCATCCTGGTGGAGCGCACGGACGGCAACATGCAGACGGCGTTCCGGTCGTTGGACGACGTTCCCGTCGCGGGGCCAGTCGTCGAAGCCGCATCCGTGGCTGACCCGCAGCCGCGCAGCACCGGCGGCTCGTCGGCCAAGAAGGCGACCCCAACCCCGACCCCGCAGAAGGCCACGCCGACCCCGACGCCCCGACGGCGCTAGCCGACCGGCTTACACCCGCCGTACAACACTAGACGTTGACACGCGATGCGCCGCTCTCGTGAGACACGAGCGGCGCATCGTCATGTTCCGCCTGGGCGCAGCGTCAGCGGCTCGCGGTGCCTAGCAGCGCCGACGCCGGTACGTGGTAGCCGTCCGCCTGCTGATACGGGCGTAGACGCTCGGCCAGGGCCGCCCGTGCCTGCGCTGACTGGGCCTCGTCCAGGCCGTCAATGGTGGCGCGGTAGCCGGTGGCCCGGCCCCCTTGCCAGTACGCGTCAAGGTCGGCAAAGCGGAACGTCGCCGTGTCGATGCGGACCTCGACATCGGAGCATCCGGCCGCTGACAGCCGGGCCGCGAGGTCGTCAGGCTCGGTGATCCAGCCGGGCGGCGGGCCTTGCACCACGCCCATGCTCCCCAGCACCGCCATCAGGTCGGCGCTCTCGGAGGCGCGCCACGTCGAGACGGCAAGTCGGCCGCCCGGGGCCAGGACACGCCGCCACTCGGACAAGGCCGCCTGCTGGTTCGGCAGGAACATCATGCCGAAGCCGCACAACACC
>JBBQBU010000441.1:0-5241 GCA_038318015.1 Chloroflexota bacterium
AACGGCCAGACAGAGGGTCAGGTGAACAAGCTCAAGGTCGTGAAACGGCAGATGTACGGCCGGGCCAAGTTCGATCTGCTCCGGCTCCGCCTTCTGCATGTCGCCTGAGACACGTGGCATCACCAAAAGTGAGGGAGAGCCGTAATTTCCCGCAACCGTTGTCTCAAACCTATTGACAGGTTCCGCGATGCCAGCGGCATCCCCAGTCAGGTCAGACGCGTCCTTCATCGACGGACAACCTCTGCCACGGTGTCCCCAATGCTGGTGTACGCGACCAGTTGGTTGCTGCCGCGAAGTACAAAGCCGGACGCACCATCTTGACGGAGAATTGCCGCGCGGACCTTATCCCATCGGCCGACGATTCGCGTGAACGCCTTCTGAGACGGCTCGCCGCGCACCTGATCGATCCAGAGGACACGAATACCCTCATTGGCAATCAAGGATTGAAGAACGCGTTCGTCCCGAAGCATGTTCCAATCATACGTGACGAGCACCGCGTTATTCCGCTGACACCAGGGATAGATATCGGGGTCGTCGGCAGCAGCTTGCGGTACTGCCACGTCACCACAAATAGAGATCTCAGTCGGATAGAAGTTCTTGAGGGAGCGCCCGAGCGCGATCAGGTTCTCATCAAAGAGAAACCGCAGATCGGTCACGCTGCCTGATGCTTCAAGCGCTCAGACCACCGCAACGCCTGCTCAACTTGGTCAACCGTCAGACCGTACATTTCGGCCAGCAGCTCTGATGAGTCACCTGCATCAGCGAAGCGCTCAAGTACCGCAACCTGAATTCTGGTCCCGCTCACGCACGGCGCGCCACGCTGTACGCGCGGATTCAGGCTGACCCCTGGCGGCTCCCATGATGTTGCAAGACGGAGGTGCGCATTGACTGGTGCATAACGGACATCGACGAGATACCTGTCCACGAGCACCTGAGCCGTGAGTTGATTCCCATGGTCCACGGCGATGAGGCCATCAGCCTCAGGGAAGTACAAGTGAACGCCGTCCGTCTTCAGGTCATCGCTGGCAAATGGGTAATCAATTCCAAGACGTGCCCGCATGCTTTCGAGGCCCCTCCGAATCGCCGCCGGCTTCATTCCGAGTTTACGGAGTGCCGCGACAACTCGAAGGCTGGTCAATTCCAGAAACGATACTAAAGGCCGATCAGCAGGTGGGGTACCACGAGGTACAGCCCTTAAACGCTCAAGCCAGAATCTCATCGTGCTCGGCGGTAAGCCGGCAAGAACCGCCGCTTCACTCTGAAGGTAAATGCCTTCTTCAGAAGCATACGGCAACTTCCGGAGCAACCGGCCTCGTTCCTCAAGGTCAGCGGATTTCACTGGAGTCACAATCTCATGGTAGCATGAGAATCGGGTCATTGCTGCACCTTGGCACGATGGGCTTTTGCTCTCGATTGAGCGCAGTTCCCTACGCCAGGGCGCGGACCTTCTCCGCGAGGCGGGCGGCGGCATCCTGCGCTTGCGCCAACAGGTCCGCCTCGTTGACGCCGGTGATGATGCCGTCTTCCAGCACGACCCGGCCCGCTGCCACCGTGGTGACGACGTTCTGCTCGCCGCCGGCGTACACCAGCGTCGAGATCGGATCGTGCAGCGGCGTCGATCTCGCGGTGCGTGGGTCAAACAGGAAGAAGTCGGCGCGCATGTCCGGCGCGAGGTGCCCAACGTCCGGCCGCTGGAGCGCGTCCGCGCCACCGACCGTCGCCATCCGCAAAATCTCAGGGGCCGACATGGCGGTGGAGTCCTTGTGCGCGACCTTCTGGAGCAGCGCCCCGAGCTTCAGCGCCTCGATCATGTCCTGGCTGTTGTTGCTCGCCGCGCCGTCGGTTGCCAGCGACAGCCGGACGCCAGCGTCGCGCATCTTCAGGATCGGCGGGATGCCGCTGCCGAGGTACATATTGGACACCGGGTTGTACGAGACGGCGCAGCGGTGCTTCGCCAGCAGCCGGATGTCCTCATCATCGTTCCAGACGCCGTGCGCGTGCAGCACATCCTCATTCAGAAAGCCGATCGACGCCAGCAGCGGCACTGAGCGCATCCCGAACCGCCGAACGCTCTCTTCGCTGTCGAACGGCACTTCGTTCATGTGGATCGTGATGAGCGCGCCGAGCCGGTCGGCGAACGCCCGGACCTGCTTCAGCCCGTCCACGCTCATGCCCCAGACGGTCCCCGGGGCCACCCAGACGCGGTCACGCCCGTGCCGCTCAAGCAGCGCCTCGACGTGGGCAAGCTGCTGGTCGAGCGTCAGGTCAGCAGCGTAGCCGGCGGTGGTGGTCTGCACGTTGTCACGGACGCTGCGCCCCATCACCAGCGAGCCGCCGATCTCGTCCCAGGCCCGAATCGTCTCGTCGTACAGGGAGAGGCGCGGAAAATGGTGCATGAAGTCGAGCATGGTGGTGCAGCCGCTGCGGGCCGACTCCAGCGCGCCCAACGCCGATCCGAGGTACGCGGCCTCGTCATCGATCAGCGGCATGGTCGGGACCAGCAGCGTCCGAATCCAGTCGATCAGCCCCATGTCGTCGCCCAGCCCCTTCAGCATCGTCTGCCACAGGTGGTTGTGGGTGTTGATGAGGCCGGGGAAGATCCAGCAGGCGGGCCGGTCGATCCGCTTCTGCGGGCTGTACGTCCGCATGAGGTCGTCCGGGGCACCGACGGCCACGATCTTCTCGCCGCTGACGGCGATAGCCCCAGGCCGGTGGATCGTGTTGTTGCCGTCAACGGTTACGACGCCAGCCGCAATGACCAGCAGGTCGCACGGGGCACTGGCGGCTGAAGTGTCAGTCACTGAAGTGTGAGTCATACGGCACGCACCATCCGATTCTGGCGTCGGGATGTGGAGCACTAACGCGATGGTCATGTCGATGTGGACCAACCGTTGTGTCCCCGCAGCGTACCAGGATGCTAGCCGATACTGGATGGCGAGACGAGCAGGCACGGACGTTCTATCGCCCAGACTCGCGTGCTGGGGCGGCAGTCTCCTGTACACTGTGCTATGTCATGTCGCTGCGGTCAGCCCGAGACCGGCGAGAGCAAGGACGCTGCCCCAGCATGAACGGACTTCCACACGTTGCGCGCAGGCTCCGCGATGCCGGTCGGCAGTTCGCGACGCTGGCCGAGGATGCCGCAACGCTAGCGCGCCTCACGCGCGATCTCCGCCTGTTCCTGAGAGATCCAGTCACGCTCGCGGTTGCTGGCGAGCGGCTTGCGGATCGCCTCGCGCACCGCGAGCAGCGTTTCCTGACGGTCGTCGAGCAGGCTATTTACAGCAACAACACCAGCCCGTATCTGCGACTGCTGCGCCATTTCGGCTGCGATCTCGGTGACTTTCGGGCGCTCGTTGCCAGCGAGGGCATCGAAGGTGCGCTGAAACGCCTGGCTGACCAGGGCGTCTACGTGACGTTCGAGGAGCAGAAAGGCCGCCGGGAAATCGTGCGCGGCAGCCTGCGGTTCGCCTGCCGCGAGTCCGACCTCGACAATCCGACTGTGCGCCCGCACCTGATCCTCTCGACGGGCGGCAGCACCGGCCGGCCCGGCCGGGTGCGGTTCTCGCTGGCTGCCATTGACGAGTGGGCGGCATCCATCGCACTGGTCTATGAGGCGCACGGGGTATTTGGGGTGCCGGAAGCGTACTGGTGGCCGGTGGCTATTCAATGGATGCTGACGTCGGCGCGAGTTGGACAGCCTGTTGCCGGTTGGTTCTATCCGGTTCACCCGTTGCCTGCTGTCGTGCGGCTTGTAGCGGCATACCTTGCCCTGGCGGCGCGCCTGGCCGGCGGTCGCTTCCTCACGCCGCAGCGCGCCGACCTGGCTGCGCCAGCAACGATGTTGGCCTGGGTGGCGGAGCATCTGCGAAGGCGTGGGCCGCTGCTCCTCCGCACGATGCCCAGTGCCGCCGCGCGCCTGAGTATGGCCGCGACGGCAGCCGTCCAGCGCCTGGACGGTCTGACGGTGGTGGCCGGCGGCGAGCCAGTCACCGCGACTCGCCGTCAGCAGATCGAGGCGTCAGGTGCCCGCGTCATCGTGCTGTACGCCAGCACCGAACTCAACGGACTCTCGTACTCCTGCGCTGCACCGACCTCGTCAGACGATGTCCACGTGATGACCGACCGCTATGCCCTCGTTCAGCAGCCGCGCGCTGTGCTTCCGACGGGCGAGACCTTGCGCACCCTCCTGTTTACCTCGCTGTATCCGACAGCCGGCAAGATCGCCTTCAACCTGGAGATTGGCGACACGGCCACCGTTGAAGAGCGCGACTGTGGGTGTCTGTTGGGGCAGCGTGGCCTGCGCCTGCACCTGTCGCAGATTCACAGCTACGAGAAGCTGACTGGCGAGGGCGTCACGTTCGCGCGGTCCAACTTGCAGCAGATTCTCGATGAGGTGCTGCCGAGCCAGTTCGGCGGCACCAGCCTGGACTACCAGCTTGCCGAGGAGGAGACCGTGGACGGTTCCACGCAGCTCATCCTGCGGGTGAGCCCCTCTATGGGGGCCGTTGACGACGCGAAGATCCGCGACGTACTGCTGGCAGAGTTGGGGCGCGATAGCCTGGGTGCCGAGTATCAGGCCGCCATCTGGCGCGAGGCCGATACCGTGCAGGTTCGCCGCGAACCGCCCCGCGCAACACAGGCCGGCAAAGTGCTGCCGTTCCAGTTCCTGATGCCGTCAGATCGGCCTACACGTGGCACTCGACAGGCCAGTGAAGACGATCCGTCAGGACACGAACCGCCCGAGGGCGCGGAGCGGTAACGGCTCTACGGTACACTTGAGCGTGATTCACCCAGGAAGAGCCAGAGAACAGCCAGATGACCGCTTCGCCCCCCTCCCTCTCCGGCGCGCGCGGCGCCGCCTTGCTACGTGCCGACCTGTTGCGTGCCCGTACCCTGAGCGTGCTGCGCGATGTTGTTGCTGACGGCATCGGGATCGCGTTCGTTGAGTTGCTCGATGCGCTGGCGACCGAAGAAGGGCCGGCCAGGATCGGCAGCGTCTACGGCCGCCTCTTCGCGCTGCTGGCCGACGACGCCGAACTGTCGTCTGACCCGCTCGTCGGGGACGCCTGGCAGAACCATCTGCTGAATCGGCTGCTGGAGACGGAGACGCCGTTCAGTCGCAAGGCCCAGCGGGCCGGCGCCGGCAGCATCGGGGCGTCGCTGCTGGCGCAGGCGGGGCGGGATCTGGCGGCCTTGCAGGCGCTGTTCGCCTTGAATGCCGAGCGGCTGGCATCGGTGGCG
>JBBQBU010000442.1:0-5235 GCA_038318015.1 Chloroflexota bacterium
GGTGATCGTCACGAGCGGCTGGTTGTACGGGTCCACGTACGCCGTCTGGAGCTTGACGGCCAGCGTGGTGATCTGGTCGTGGAGGAACAGCTTCGGGAAGAGCCAGTCGCCCCAGACCCAGGTGAAGGCGAAGATGGACGACGCCGCCACGGCCGGCAGCGAGTTCGGCAGGTAGATCTGCCAGAACAGCCGGAAACGCCCGCAACCGTCCACCTCGGCCGCGTCGTCTAGGTCCCGCGGGATCCCCGCGAAGAACTGGCGGAAGAGGAAGATGTGGAACGGGCTGCCGGAGATGCCCCACAGCACCCACGGCCAGTAGCTGTTCAGGAGGCCCAGCTTGGAGAACACGATGTACTGCGGGACCACCGTCACCAGCCACGGCACCATCATCATGCCCATCACGAGTCCGAAGAGGGGGCCGCGGCCGGGCGCGCCGGGGTGGCGCGCGAACCCGAAGCCGGCGGCCGCGCTGGAGAGCACGACTAGCGCGGTGTAGGTGGTCGAGAGCACGACCGAGTTCCAGAAATACCTGAGGTACGGAAACATCGTCACCGCGAAATAGTAGTTGTAGACCTCCGCCGACGACGGCAGGATCACGATCGGGTACGAGACCCACTCCACCTCTTTCTTGAAGGAGATCAAGACGAGCCAGAGGGTGGGCAGGGAGAATAGGGCCGCCAGCCCGACGAGGGCAACCACGATTGAGATGCCCTGGAGCCGGGCGACCAGCGGCCTCGACGCCGACGGACGGTCCGTGGACGGGCCTGCGTTCTGGGCGACGCGATCGACTACCGCCATCGTGCCCACCTCGCGCGGCTATCTTGCTTCATCGCTGTCCCCCGTCCTGGTCCACTTCGTAGTAGACCCAGTACTTCGAGGTCTTGAAGACGGCGTAGGTGAGCACCAGGATGACGACCAGGAACATCCAGATCAGCGCCAGCCCGTACCCGTAACGCTGCTGCGCGAACACCTGCTGGTAGGCGTGCACCAGGAAGAGGTAGTTGTCGCGCACCGGAATCGAGGCTAGCTGATCGCCCGCCAGAAGCATCGGCGCGACCAGCGTCTGAAGCGAACGTATCATCGTCAGGACGAGCTCGAAGAAGATCACGGGCGTGAGCAACGGCAGGATCACCGCGCGGTACAACTGTGGGGTCGTCGCGCCGTCCATCCGGGCGGCATCCTTGAGCTCGCTGGGGACCCCCTGGAGGCCGGCCAGGAAGATGACCATGCCGCCGCCGACGCCGGTCCAGACCGTGAGCGCGGTAAGCACCTGGGTCGGGAAGTCCACCGTCCAGCGGATCGCCGTGTCTGGCCAGACCCACGAGAGGAGGCCGTTCACCAGGCCGTAGTTCTGGTCGACGAAGATGCGCCAGATCCAGACCACGGCCACGATCGGGATGACGTGCGGCAGGTAGAAGATCGTCCGGAAGACCCCGCGCGCCGGGATCGAGTTGTTGAGCAGGATCGCCAGGAAGAGCGCGAGCCCGATGCTCAGCGGCACGTTCATGACGGAGAAGACCACGGTCCGCCACAGCGCGTGCCAGACTTCCGTGTCGTCAAGGGCGCGCGCGTAGTTGTCGAGTCCCCGGAAGCGGAGGCTGTCGAGGTTGTAGCCGTCGTAGTTGGTGAGCGAGGCGGCGAACCCGAGCGCGAGCGGCAGGACGCTCAGCCCGAGGAAGCCCAGCAGCCAAGGGCTGATGAACAGGTAGAACGAGACGGTTTCACGCCAGGCCCGTCCCTGGAAGCGCCGCCTGGGTGCCGGGCGGGGCGCGCTGGTCGCTGAGACTGTCATGATTCCTTCCCGTGGCGAACCCGTCGGCGGCGACCAGCGAGGGGGCGGGTGGCTCGCCCCTGCCGTCCGCCGCGCGACCCGCCTAGCCGAGGCGCTCCTTGCCTTCCTTGATCGCAGTGTTGACATCCTTCTCGAGGTTCGTCAGCAACTGGTCGAAGGTCATCTGGTTCCGCATCACCTGCTCCAGGTACTTGTTCCAGGGGCCGGTGAAGCTGTTCAAGGCGACCTGCTGGCTCTGATTGATGTATGGGTTGTAGCGAACCGTGGTGTCGGAGATGGCCAGTTCCTTCTGCAGGATCTTCTGAACCTGCTGCTGGAACGGCGTCGTCGTCGGCATCTCCTTGTAGAGCGACTTCAGGCCGGGGACGCCCCAGCCGCTCCTCGCTCGGATGAGGGCTTGGTCGCCCGCGTGGAACCACTCGTACATCTTCCAGGCCTCGTCGAAGACCTTGGTACCTGTGTGCACCAGCGCGCCCGTCGCGGTGACGGTGGGCGAGATGTGCTTGTCGCCCCACTTCGGCGCCTGGAGCATGATGCAGTCGTCCCGGATCGCATCCGTGGCATTGATCCGTCCGCTGAACCAATACCCGTACTGGGCGATGGCGATCTGGCCCCGCACGAAGTAGTCGCTCGGCGACCCGGTCGTGATGGGGTTGAGGGGGCTAAAGGTGAGGTTCTCCTTCGATGCGTCGTACCAGAACTGGAGTGCTTTCTTGGCCTCGGGCGTCTGCAGATTGACCTTGCTGAAGTCGGCGTCCCACAGGCTCGTGCCGGCCTGGTTCAGCTGCACCTCGACGACGCGGTCGAACCAGTTGTTCATCGCCCCGCCAATGCCGAGCACCTCGACGCGGTCGCCCGACTTCTTCTGGGTCTTGCGCGCGAGGTCGATCACCTGATCGTAGATGAGGATCGAGTCGTCCGTCGGCACCGCGACGCCGGCGGCCTGGAACGCCTTCTTGTTCAAGAAGAGCGACAGGTCGGGCGACCAGTCCTTGACCATGCCGTAGATCTTGCCGGTCCCGACGTTGAGCTTCTCATCGAACATGTAGTTCTTGTTCGCGTCGGAGAGGTCGTCCATCTTGATGACCGACGACCCCTTGAAAGTGTCGGTCAGGTCGCGCGCCATCTTCCGGAGGATGAAGGTCGGGATGTCGGGCGCCTGGACTCGGTAGAAGTCGGGTGGCGTGCCAGCGGCGGTCATCGCCATCAGTGCCACGAGGTCCGAGGTGACGAGGTAGGATTTGATGTTGGGATTCTTCTCGGTGAATGCCGCCTGTTCCTGCTCCGAGATTTCGGTGCGGTTGTACATGAAGGTGACGAGCTTCTGGCCGGCCGTCAGTTGGGGCGGGGGCGGGGTTGACGTCGGCGCGGGCGCGGCCGGCGCCTGCGCCGCAGCCGGGGGCGTGGCGGCATCCGCCGGCTTGGCGGCAGCGCCCGGTGCCTGCGTCGCGGCGGGCTGGGCGGCCGGCGCCGCCGGCTTCGCTTCGGTCGCCGGCTTCTCGGGCGCTTTCGACGCCGGCGTCGGTGCCACAGGCGGTGCCGGCGGTGCACCACAGGCAGCCAGGACCGGCGCGACCATCGTCACGCTCAGGATACCGAGGAGCCGTCGTCGGCTCAATGCATTGCGCGTCATGGCGAGATCCCCCCTCTTCTGTCGAAAGTTGGTCAGTACACGGACCAGCGGTCGCTCAGCCCAGGATGAGCGGCGATTCCTCCTCTCGCGCTGGCGACGTCGGTCGCACGAGCGGCGTGGCAGCGTGGCGCGGGGTCGCGCCACACGATTCCCGGATCACCAGACGGACGGGCAGCACCCGGTCGGTGGCCCACGCCGACGGGTCGCCACCGCCATCAATCGCATCGAGCAGCGCCTCGACGCCCAGGCGGCCGAGGTCGTCGCGCGGGTGCTCGACGGTGGTGAGCGCGGGGACGCTGAACATGCCAGCCTCGATGCCGTCGAACCCGACGATGGCGACGTCGCCCGGCACCCCGACACCCAGTTCGTGGAAGCCGCGCAGCAGCCCGAGGGCGGTGGTGTCCGTCGCGGCGAACACGGCCGTTGGGCCGGGGGGGCGTCCGGGCCAGCCATATCTCGGCCGCCTTCCGCCCACCGGCCATGCCGTGTGCATCGTCAATCAACCACGGCGGCTCCGGGACGACCCCGACCTCGCCGAGCGCGCGACGATATCCACGGTAGCGGTCGGCCGACGCGGTGTGTTCGTTCGCGCCCGGCGGCAGCCTGCTGTAGCCGACGTGTGCGATGCGTCGGTGCCCCAGACCGGCAAGGTGCCGCGTCGCCTCGTACGCTCCGGCGTCGTCGTCGATGCGGATGGACGCGATTGCGGGGTCCGGGCTGCCATCAAGGAGAACCACGAGCGGAAGGCCCCGCCGCGAGAGATCTCTACGTGCCGCTCGCAACGCCTGTTGTTGCTCCCCGTCACCGACCCGCCGTGCGGTGGCGACCACGACGCCATCGACCCGGCCGCCCCACAGGTTTGCCAGCGCCGCAATCTCGTCGTCCGCCGTACCCGCCTCGGCGACGTCGAGACAGTAGGCGCGAGCGCGCGCCGCGTCGAGCGCCGATGCCGCGATCTCGCCGTAGTAAGGGTTCGCCAGGCGCGACACGATCAGCATGATAGCCCCCGTGCGCCTGCTGCGGAGACTGCGGGCGGCATGGTTGGGGGTGTACCGCAAATGCCCGGCCGTGGCCAGGACGGCGGCACGGGTGGCATCGGAGATGCGGAGTGTCCCGCTTCGCCCATTCAAGACCAGGGAGACCGTTGCCTTGGAGACGCCGACCGCGCGCGCCACATCGAGGATGGTGGCCGGCCGTGGCTGTGACGGCTCAGCAGGCGGCGCAATGTCCGCGTCCGCTCCAACGATCCCGACGCCGTCGCTGTACGAGGCGGTACTTGTGGGTTCGGGTTGGCGCATCGTCACGCCGGCGATCCTTGCGATTATCCTCGCCCACGGCGATTCCGTGGAACGGTTTAGCAGGCGAAGCATACCATCGGCATTCGGGCACGTCAACGGAGTGAACCGCTGTGAACAACGGGGAGGCTCGAGGTTTCAGCGGAGTGAGTCAGGCATGGGCGACAGGGTTACACACGTAGCATGCTGTTTGGGTCACGTGCCGTCCAACATTGCAGGCAAAGGCGACACTCGGGCCAGGCAGTGTCTCGTTGAGTTTCATCCCTAAGGATCTGCCGATTAATAACAGTGTCAATGTGATGGCGTTGTGACGGTCCGCGAGCATGACGCGAGCTAGAGTGTCGGCATGATGGAAACACTGGAGGCGATCAAGGGGCGATTTGAGCTGCTGGCTCCGGGGCTCGACGAGCGGCAGCGGCGGTTGCTCGCAGCGTCAGAGGCGCTGGTGCTTGGTCGGGGCGGTGGTGTTGCGGTGTCGCGAGTGACGGGGGTCTCGCGGCGGGTGATTCGGGCGG
>JBBQBU010000443.1:0-5218 GCA_038318015.1 Chloroflexota bacterium
CGTGCGTGTTCAGCACGAAGTCCACATCACCCAACTTCAGACCAATCATCTCCAGCGCCGGAGCCAGATAGTCCGTGGGCGCGCCGAGCACCGCAGTGTCGATGATCGCCGTCTTCGAGCCGCGCACCAGATACATATTCGTCAGGCCGCCGCCCTCGAACGGCACCGGCAGTCGATACACCCGATCATGCACGCGGTCAAAGCTGATCGCCGTCATCAAGACACCTCCAGGCATAGGCACCATCGCCAGCCCCGCCGAACCGGCGGCTGCTCACTTGTAGCAGATCAGCACCGGCCGACGACCTCACCCGATGGCGACCACGCCGGATGCTAGCGGCGCGACCGAGGACGTCCCACCGTCACGGCGTACTCTTCCACGACCGGGTTAGCCAGCAACTGCCGACACATCGCGTCAGCCTGGGCCTCAGCGTCCGCGCGGTCGGCCGCGCGCAACTCGATCTCGAAGAACTTCCCCGCACGCACGCCGTCAATGCCCATAAACCCCAGATGTTGCAGCGCCGACGCGATGCTGATGCCCGCCGGGTCGTTCACCACCGGCTTCAGCGACACCTGCACCCGCGCCAACCAGCGCCGGCCGCCGCCCTTCAACTGCCCCGCCGCGTTCGCCTCAGTCGTCACCGCCACGCACCCTCCAGGCGGCCCCGAAGGCACCGCACAGACTCAACACTGCCACGCCCCGACCACCTCATTTTGGCACGCCTTCGTCGCCGATGTCCGTGCGGTAGCGCCCGCCCGCGAACGAGATTGCAGCCGCGCCCGCATACGCTCGCGACCGTGCCGCCTCGACCGTCGCGCCTCGACCGACCACCGTCAACACCCGCCCACCGGCCGTCACCACCGTGCCGCCGTCGCGCTGCCGGGTGCCAGCATGAAACGCCAGCACGTCAGCCGGCACCGCGTCCAAGCCCCTGATCGGCTCGCCGGTCGTGTACGCGCCGGGGTAGCCGCCCGACGCCAGCACGACCCCGCAGAGCGTGTCGTCCGACCAGCGCACGGCCGCCGGATCGAGCCGGCCGTCCGCGAGGGAGAGTATCGTCTCCAGGAAGTCGGACGCCAGCAGCGGGAGGATCACCTGCGCCTCAGGGTCACCAAAGCGGCAATTGAACTCGATGACCTTCGGTCCGTATTCCGTCAGCATCAGCCCGGCGTACAGCACCCCGACGAACGGCATACCGCGTCGCGCCAACTCGCGCACCACCGGCTCCAGGATCTCCACGCGCACCTGCGCCAGCAGGCCCGGCGTCGCGAAGGATGGCCGCGCAAACGCCCCCATGCCGCCCGTATTTGGTCCGAAGCCGCCGTCGTAGGCGGCCTTGTAGTCGCGAGCCGGCGGCATCACCGCCAACCGCTCACCGTCACACAGCGCCAGCACTGACAGTTCGCGCCCAGCCATGAACTCTTCGACGACCACAACATCGGCGGCCGTCCCGAGCGCCCGCCGCACGAACAACTCGTCCAGGGCGGCTTCGGCCTCCGCCTGGGTCATCGCGACCGTCACGCCCTTGCCGGCCGCCAGCCCATCCGCCTTAATGACCGCCGGCATCCCCACCTGCGCGATCGCCTGCCGGGCCTCCGCGTGGCTGGTCACGACGACCGCGCGGGCCGTTGGCACCCCCACCGCCCGCATCAGATCCTTCGCCCAGGACTTGCTGGCCTCGATCTGCGCGGCAGCGGCCCCCGGCCCAACCGTCAGGATGCCGAACTCGCGGAGGCGGTCGGCAAGGCCGGCAGCCAGCGGCACTTCCGGCCCGACGATGACCAGATCGGTAGGCGACTCGCGGGCGACGCGGAGCAGTTGTTCGACGTCGTCAACGCTCACGCCGACGTTCTGTGCCAGGAGAGCGGTGCCGGCGTTGCCCGGCGCACATCGCAACGATGTCAGCCCATGCGACTGGCGCAGGGCATGGCACAGTGCGTGCTCGCGGGAACCGTTCCCGACGACGAGAACGTTGGTCACGACGATCCTCCGGCGGTCCTCGGGCGGCCATCTTCAGGCTGACAGGGCCAGCGCGACGACCCAGCCCGAGCGTCGCGCGGGTAGTGTAGCGGACAGGGCGGCCGGCCACCCTCACCTGCGTTTGCCGGATCCCCACGGTCCTTTTGCGAAATCCCCGTGTCTCCCGAGCCAGGCGACGGTAAGGGCGCGATTCCTTGCGCCCCTACGATGACTCGCGTCTCGCGCGATGCTACACTCAGGCCATGCTGCCACCTGACGTTGCTGCCTCCTCCGCCGGCACCACAGACACTGCACCGCTCATCGGCATCATCATGGGCTCGCGGTCCGACTGGGAAACTATGCGCCACGCCGCCGCCACGCTCGACGGCCTCGGCGTCCCCTACGAGGTGCGGGTCGCATCGGTCCATCGGACGCCCGATGTCGTGCACGAGTACAGCGCCAGCGCCGAGGATCGCGGCCTGCTCGTCATCATCGCGGGAGCAGGCGGGGCCGCCCATCTACCGGGCATGACGGCCTCCTGGACCGTGTTGCCGGTCCTGGGCGTGCCGGTCGAGTCGCACGCGCTGAAGGGCATGGACTCGTTGCTGTCAATCGTGCAGATGCCGGCCGGCATTGCCGTCGGCACGCTGGCGATTGGGCGGGCCGGGGCGGTGAACGCGGCACTCCTGGCGGCCAGCATCGTCGGCGTCAAGTACCCCGCGCACCGCGAGGCCGTCCGCCGCCACCGCGAGTCGCTGACGGCCGCCGTGCTGGCCCACCCCGACCCGCGCGTGCCGCTTCCGGCGACCGGCGCGTGATCGTCGGGATTCTCGGCGGCGGCCAACTCGGCCGGATGCTCGCCCTGGCCGGCTACCCGCTCGGCTTGCGCTTCCGCGTCCTCGACCCGAACCCCGAGTCCCCGGCCGGACACATGGCCGAGTTGCACATCGGTGCCTATGACGACCCGATAGCCCTGGCCTCCTTCGCTGACGGCCTGGACGCCGCCACCTACGAGTTCGAGAATGTCCCAGACGTGGCGGCGCGGACCCTCGGCGACCGCGTTCCCGTCTTCCCGCCGGCCGGTGCCCTCCAGATCGCTCAGGACCGGCTGGCCGAGAAGGCGCTGTTCCGCTCGTTGGGAATACCCCTGGCACCGTACGCCGCCGTCGGCAGCCCCGCTGACCTGCCGGCTGCCGTCGAGCGCGTTGGAGCGCCCGCCATCCTGAAAACCTGTCGTCTCGGGTACGACGGCAAAGGGCAGGCGACCATCAACACGCCGGCTGACGCCGCCGCAGCCTGGGACGCCCTGGGCGGGGTACCTTGCGTCCTTGAGGCCCGCATTCTCCTGCGCCGCGAGTTGTCCATCATCGCGGTGCGCGGGCAGGACGGCTCAACGGCGTTCTATCCGCTGACCCAGAACACCCACCGCGACGGCATCTTGCGCGTGTCGATCGCGCCGGCCCCCGATGTTGACGGGCCGCTCCAACTGGCCGCCGAGCAGTACATCGGCCGTATCCTCCACACGCTGGCGTACGTCGGCGTCCTCTCACTTGAACTGTTCGTGGACGACCGCGACGGCCGCCTGCTCGCCAACGAGATCGCGCCGCGCGTTCACAACTCCGGCCACTGGACGATAGAGGGCGCGGGGACCAGCCAGTTCGAGAACCATCTGCGGGCCGTCGTCGGGCTGCCGCTCGGCTCGACGGCCCCGCGCGGCCACAGCGCGATGGTCAACGTGATCGGCGCGTTCCCGCCCGCCGCCGACCTGCTGTCGATCCCCGGCGCGCACCTGCACGACTACGGCAAGTCCCCGCGCCCGGGCCGCAAGCTCGGGCATGTCACGGTCACGACGGAGACCACAGCCGAGCGCGACGACCTGTTGGCGAGGGTCCAGGCAATCGTGGACGCCACCGGCGACTGACCCGGCAGCAGGCAAACAGTGCCGATGCCAGACCCACATCCGGCATGTACCGCAACCAGCATCGCCGTCATCCGGCGACGGCAATCCCTGCCGCCGCAGCCCCCGTATCTGCGCTGCCCGCTCCCGCTGACGGCCTGCCCCCGGTACGAGGTGCGCCGCCAGCGGGATGCGCGCGAGTTGCCGTTACGGTCGCGTCGAGCCTGCACCCACGGTCGTGAAGCCGGACCCGCCGGGCAAGTACAGCGTCCGCTCCACCATGATGTCTTGGTTCGCGACGAAGCGGGTGGCGAAGAAGCCACCGGGCACCGTGTCGTTCGCCCGCACGGCCAGCCGCGCCCCAGCCGGTAGGGTCAGCGTCTGGTCGCGGGCCGGCCCGCCGTCCGGGAAGTACGTCCCGCGCACCTCGGCCGGCTGGGCGCTCAGGTTGTAGAGGACGAAGAACATCTCGATCTGATTGGTGGTGTTCCCCTCCGCGAAGTACCAGGAGCGCGAGTCGAGGGTGAGGCGTGAACCGGCCGTGTACCCGAGCACACCGTACAGGCCATCGCCCCCGGACGAGTACGCCCGCTCGGCGATGATCGGGAAATCGGACGAGATCGAGGTCGCGAAATCGGAAGCCGGTACGACATCGCGCGGGTCGAAGGCGACGCGACTCATGGCCGGCACCAGCACGGCGTGCTTAGCGGTGCCACCCTTCTCAAGGCGGAACAGCAGGCGCGCGTACGTCTCCCGCTGACCGGGATTGAACAACACGAACGTCGTGCTGTACGGCAGGCGGGTACTGCCCTCTGCAAACTCCCAGGTCCGCGAGCCAGGGTCAGCGCCGGCCGCCAGGTAGCCCAGACCACCAAAAATCCCATTGGTGTTGCGGGCCATTGCGTCGCGCTCGTCGGTCCGGCCATTCGGGAAGACGTTCGGCCCCTTGTCCTCCTGCGACCGCTTCACCGTCGGCGGGCGCTCACCCTCCGTCATGATGGTCCGCTCTATCACGACATCCTGGTCAGCCGTGAAGCTGGCGGCAAAGGCCGTGTCTGGCAGCAAGTCGTTGACGCGGAACGCATCTCGGGCGCGTGGGGCAAGCTCGTACTGGCGCTTCGCGATGGCACCATCATCTCGGGTGAAGTTGGCCGACACCAGCGCCGGCGCATCGGTCAGGTTCTGCGTGACGAAGTAGGTCGTTGCCCGGCCACGCGTCGTCCCCTCAGCGAAGTGCCACGCCAGTTTGCCGTTCGGCGCGAAGCCAACCGTCGTCTCGCCGTTCTGGCCCGGACCCCAGGCGGTCGTGCGCTCCACCACGATGTCCTGGTCAGCCAGGAAGCTGGCTCCAAACGCCCGCTGCC
>JBBQBU010000444.1:0-5215 GCA_038318015.1 Chloroflexota bacterium
AGCTAGCGCCGATTGCCAGCCGCCAAGCTCGACACTGGTGTGGTCGGCGCTTCCGTGTTTGGCTGATGCGGCCGGCGTTGTCGCTCCGGCCGCACCCGACGGTGCGGGCAGCGCCCCCGGCGAGGATGAGACGGACAAATCGGTATCCTGGCCAGCGATGCGGCTGCTCTGGGCAACCTATTGTGTCAGGTTGGCCGCAGAGTCTGCCCCTCACCCGGCTTTCCCCATAAAACCCCCCGTTGCAGGGCACTTTTTGTGCAGGCCAGGGAGTTTTTGTGCAAGTGAAAGTGGGGGCTGATACTCGTTGGCGCGCGGACTACCCCAGGAACATACGCCCATCGCGCCGGCGCACGCATAACCCGGTCCATGCGCGAGCGGCCGCAACCCCCAACGGCCCATCTGATTCTACTGCCTTGCGGCAGAACGAGGCCCCGAGCGTTCCCCGACTAATCGGGGAACGCTCTCTCGAAAATAGGTGATTCCGTCAGGACATCGTAACGTTCCGCATATCGTCCTTGTCGTTGGCATGCTGTCAGGCACATGGATTCCTCGGGATGGCAATGAAGCTTGACCGGATTCGGGGCAGAGGGCGCAACAGCCAGCCACCCGAGCGAAGGGCAGACAAGCAAGCGGCTCTGATAGTGATTATCAGGCACCCTGACTGTCAGCCACTCTACCTGGCGATCATCCTATCGAGTGAGCGGGTTCTCAGGCCACCGGCGACCCTTCGGCGTGGCCTGACGAGGCGGCCATCGACATGACCGGGGCACCGCCGCGCTCGGCGTCCTGAGCGCCGGCACCGGTCCCTGGTGCGTCCGCGAACGTCTTCCGCAACGGCAACTCGCGCAGGAAGATGACGAGGATCGCGCCGGCTGCCACGACTGTGGCCCCGAGCATGAACGTCTCGTGCAGCGACACCGCCAGCCCGGTGCGGATTGCCAGCACCAGCGCGTCGTACGCCTGGGCCGCCTGCGGGCTGGCAGCCGCGAGGCTCGCTTGCAGGGTGCCGGCCGTCTGCGGGTTCAACAGCACTTGCGGATTGTGGATGCTGTCCAGCACACCGGCCGGGATGACGCCAGCAGCAGCCGGCGGCAGCGACTCTTGCAGCGCGGAGCCGAAGCGGTTCACCAGCAGGCTCCCGAACAGCGCCGCGCCGAGCGTGCTGCCAATCGACCGCGCGAACTGGATGACCGAGGTCACGACGCCCAACTGCGCATAGTTGACGGCGTTCTGCGCCGCAATGGTGAAGACCGGCATCGTGGGGCCAAGCCCCAGGCCGACAATCATCATGTTGCGGACGACGGTCCCGTATGACGTGTCCGGCCCCATCCGGCTGAGCAGGAACATCCCGAACGCGGCCGTCGTCAGGCCAAACAGCGCCACCCACTTGTAGCGCCCGGTCCGGCTGATGATCTGCCCGCCGACCAGGCTGCCAAGAATGATCATCATCATCATCGGCATGGTGACGGTGCCGCTCTCGGTGGCGGTGGCACCGATAACACCCTGGATGAACAGCGGCACGAACAGGATGGTGCCGAACATGCCCATCGTGACGCAGAGCATGGCGAGCGTCGAGATGGCGATGATGCGGTTCTGGAACAGGCCCAAGGGAATGATCGGTTCGGCGGCGCGCGACTCGACCCACAGGAAGAAGGCGGTCATGATGGCCGCGAAGCCAAACAGGCCAAGGATCGGCGCGGAGGTCCAGGCGTACTCGCCGCCGCCCCAGGAGAGCGCCAGCAGCAACGGCACCACACTCAGCACCAGCGTCACGGCACCCAGCACGTCAATCGGGCGGTCAGTGCGATTCGGGCGGATGTTGGGGAAGCCGAGCCAGAGCACGGCCAGCGCGATCAACCCGAGTGGCAGGTTGACATAAAAGACCCATCGCCAGTTCAGCGCGTCGGTCAGGTAGCCGCCGAGCAGCGGCCCAACGATGCTGGAGAAGCCGAAGACGCTGGTGAAGAGGCCTTGCACCCGGCCACGGCTGGCGGGCGGGAAGATCGACGAGACGGTCGTGAAGACCATCGCCATCAGGATGCCGCCGCCGATGCCCTGGAGGCCCCGGAAGACGATCAACTGTGTCATGTCCTGTGCGAGGCCGCACAGCGCCGAGGCGAACACGAAGAACGCCGCGCCGCCGACCAGGAACAGCTTGCGGCCGTAGATGTCGGACAGTTTGCCGACGATGGGCACGACGGCGGTGCTGCTGAGCAGGTAGGCCGTTGTCACCCAGGCGTAGTGATCGAAGCCCTGAAGTTCGGCGATGATGCGGGGCATCGCGGTGCCGACGATGGTCTGATCCAGCGCCGAGAGCAGCAGGGTCAGCATTAGGCCGGCCATCGTCAAGATGAGGCGCTTACGCGGGAGTTCGTGATAGGCGGCGGGCATCGCGCGGGGCGTTGTCGGGAGCGCCTCCGAAGTTGCAGGCATGGGCAGCGAGTCCTTTCGGGGTGCCGGTGGGGGCCGGGCGCGCGGCTCGGGGGGCCGGGTCGCGATAGGCGCGGTGCGGGCCGCGCGGCGAGTATCCAGATGGCGTCAGCGTGTTGTCAGCATGAGGGCAAGATGTCGGCCGGCGGTGCGGGCGCGCAATGACGGAGCCGGGCAGGACGATGGGCGGGCCGGTAGCTGTGGGCAGCGTCAGGTGGAGTCGGCCGGCACGGGCGGGCCGGAGCGTGACCGCGCGGCAGCGGCAGCAGCGGCAGGCGGCGCGGTTGGCGCGCCGGTTGCGGGGGTGCTGTCGGCCTTCAGGCGGTCGGCGGCGCGGTTGAGTAGCTCGAACGCTTCATGTACGACGGCCAACTCGTCGGCGTCGAGGTGGCGCAGCAGGTCGGTCATGCGCTCGCGGCGGCCGGCGGTCATCCGCTCCAGCACGTGCAGGCCGGCGTCGGTCAGCAGCAGGCGGGTGATGCGGCGGTCGGCGCGGTCCTCCTCACGCCGCACGAAGCCGTGTTCGACGAGCCGGTCTACCAGCGGCGTCACCGCGGACGGCCCGACGCCAAGCTGGCCGGCCAACTCGCGCCCACTCATGCCGCCGGCGCTCGGGTAGAGCACGCCGAGTACCCGCAGTTGCGGCAGGGTGATCGGCAGATCAGTCCAGGGCATCGTGCAGGCGGTCTTCGCTGGGATCATGGCCTGCGCGAGCCGGCTGTACTCTGCGAGGCTGGCGTTGATGAGGGCGTCGCGGTCTGGCACGGGGCGGAATCCTTCACGTCATCTGATTGATTCAGGCAGACTGAATGATACAACGATGCTGGTGGATATCTTGTTCCCAATGGGACACCGTTCGCGGCGGTCTGCCATCCTGACGGTGTGGTCCGACCGACGATGTAGGCCGGCCGGCGCTGGCGGCCACGGATGGCGTGCCGGGTCGTGCAGCGCGGCTATGATCTCGGGCGTGTTGCCGGCCAGGCCGGGCACGACCTGGGCACGATGCCGGCTCGGCCGGGACGGCGTGCAGGGGAAACAGGGGGGAGCGGTCATCATGGACCCACTGGCTCGGCGGACCCTCGGGCGAACGACTGTACAGACGACCTGCCTCGGCTTCGGCGGCGCGACGCTCGGCGACATCCGCGAGCGCATCGACGAGAACCGCGCCGAGACGACCATCGAAGTGGCGTACGGTGCCGGCATCGGCTACTACGACACGGCACCCTGGTACGGCACCGGCAAGAGCGAGCGGCGCTTTGGGACGGTGCTCGGGCAGAAGCCGCGCGACACGTTCACGCTCAGCACGAAGATCGGTCGGGTGCTGGTGCGCCCGCGCAACCTCGCCACCTTCAAGCAAGAGCGCTGGACCTGGGGCCTCCCTCACGAAGTGACGTTTGACTACACGTACGCGGGGGTGATGCGCTCCTACGAGGACAGCCTGACGCGGATGGGCCTGAGCCGCATCGACGCGCTGCTGATTCACGACCTGGACACGGGCTACCACGGCGACGAGGCCGGCGTGAAAGCGCGCCTTGATGAACTGGATACGGGCGGCGGCTACAAGGCGCTGCTGGAGTTGAAGGAGCAGGGGCAGATCGGGGCGATTGGCGCGGGCATCAACGTGACGGGGATGATCCCGCGCTTCCTGGAGCGCTTCGACCTCGACTTCTTCCTGGTGGCGATGCCGTACACGCTGCTGAATCAGGCCGCGTTGGACGCTGAGTTGCCGCTGTGCGTGGAGCGCGGCGCGTCCATCGTGATCGGCGCGGCATTTGCGTCGGGCATCCTGGCGATGGGGCCGGTGCCGGGCGCGAAGTACGGTTACGCCGATCCGTCATCCGAGATTCTGCAACTGACGCAGCATATCCAGGCGATCTGCGGGCGCTATGACGTGCCGCTCGGCGCGGCGGCGTTGCAGTTCCTCTTCGGGCACCCGGCCGTCTCGTCGGTGATCCCCGGCCCAAACGCGCCGGATCAAGTCAAGGCGAACGTGGAGTGGATGCGGGTACAGATCCCGTCTGACCTGTGGGGCGAACTGAAGGAGGAAGGCGTGCTGCGCGCGGACGCCCCGACGCCGTAGCGGACGGGCCGGGCACGCGCAGCAGGAGGGACACACACCAGCCCTCACCCCCGGCGCGCAGCCCTCACCCCCCAGCCCCCTATCCCGCAAGCGGGAGAGGGGGAGCCGGCCCCGACGTCCTTTGCAGACACCGACCGACGACGCTCAATGATGGCCCGGCGGGTAACGCTGTCTGCCATCCGGTCAACTAAACAGTGCCGACAACCCGTCGAAGCCCTGCCACTTCTCATGTCATCCTGAGCCTGCGAAGGATCTCCCAAGCGAGACGGTCTGTTTGGGAGATCCTTCGCAGGCTCAGGATGACACGGTAAGGGCGTGCACGGTCGCTGGGCTCAGGATGACATGGCGGGAGCGTGCACGGTCGCTGCTTCCAGCGTGTCCCTCATGGGTCCGTGCCGCTGGTCAGGCTGGCGTACATGCGAGCGACGGCTTGGCGGCAAACACCGCCAATTCGACTGGGCCGGCAGCGGCCAAACCGGTACCAGCGCGGGGCACAGAAGGCGGCCCGTTGCGCTCAGGCAACTCGCGGGTCAGGAGGGGCGGCCCAGCAGCGTCCAGACCCGCGACGGCTCCTCTACGGCCCGCCAGACAGCAGCCGTCCCGCCCAGTTCGTCGGCCGCGCCCTGCCAGTACTCGACGTTGAAGATGGCGCTCAGGGCGAACGACGCGGCGATTTCCAGGCCGATGCGGTCCGTGGCGACAGCG
>JBBQBU010000445.1:0-5207 GCA_038318015.1 Chloroflexota bacterium
CGCATGGAACGCCTCGTGAGCGGCGACCTGATCGTCAAGACGGACCGTGGCTATCGGGTGACGCCAAAAGGTCTCCAGATGATCCAGACATTTGGTCGGCTGCGGACCTTCTTCCGCCACGCCCCCCGCTGAAACTGCCCCCCGCTCGTCGGTATGACGCGCCGAGAACGCGCTTGCGGGCTGCCGTGTGTAGGGTTGGCCCCGGTCAGGGGAGGGGTGTCTTGCGGCGGCGTAACAGGAATGGCGGCCTCGGTACGAAGCTCATGCTGCGAAGCGCCCAGGCCAGCATCGGTAACGCCAGGACACCCGCCGCCATGATCCAGCGCCCGGCCGGCGTGTAGATGAATGGGTCGTAGCGAAGTTCGACTTGCCGCGAGCCGGCCGGCACGATGATGCCGCGCATAACGACATTCGTCGGCAGGATGTCGGCCGGCACACCGTCCACCTCGGCCTGCCAGGCCGGGTGATACAGCTCGTTGAGGACCAGAAACCGCTCGGCGGCGGCCGGCTCCAGGCGCACGTGCACGCGGTCCCCCGCGAATGTCGCCACCGGCACACCATCGGTCGAAAATGTGCGTTCGGCCGCGAGTCCCTCGGCGAGGCTGTGCCGAGTCAGATCCTCAATCGGCGGATCCTTCGGGGCAGGCCGTCGCCCGTCGTCGCCAGGCAGTCGCGCATCGCTGCCAGCCGGCGAGACGCGCGCCGCGAAGAACGTGCGCGGCGTGACGGGATTCGGGTTCTCCCAGACTTCGAGGCGGGCCGCATCAAGTGGAGGATCAGCGCCGCCTGGGGCCGGGTTGTACCAGAGCGAGCGGTCAACCTTGACCACGTACTTGACATTGAGCGCGCCCAGCAGTCGCCACGGCAGGTCCGCTGGCGAGTACAGGCCGTGGATGTCCAGATGATGCGACGCCACCATCGCCTCGCCCCACGGCAGCGTCCCAAGCCGGCGGGGCAGGCCGGTGCTGTACCCTTCGACAAGCCGCAAGTCCCAGAACGCAGCCAGATGCGGCTCGACCAGCGCCAGGAACGCGCCGCGCTCCTGGAGGAGCACTACGCGGTACTGCTCGGCTTCCAGGCGCTCGCGCACTGCCGCTCGTTCGGCGTGGGACGGAATCCGCATGCCGCCGGGCGGCACTTGCATGTAGTCCAGGTCAGAGAACGGCCGGGCCTGCTGCGTAGCCGGCGGGCCGCTCATGCGGTAGTCAGCCGACGCCAGCGTCTCCAGCGACATCCAGGCCGCTAGCACGCCGCCAACCAGCCCGAGCCAGCGCATCGGTGCCCGCGCCACCACGAAAGCCAGGGCGATCAGTACGACGAGCAGGCTGCTCAGGACGCGGACCACCTCGAACGTGAGTAATCGGCGCGGACGGAGGGCTTCAACGGCTGGCCCAAACTGCGCGGCGAACTGGACGGCCGCCGCCTCCCGCCCGAGCCACAACACGAGTCCGATCGCCACGCCGACACCGAGAGTGCGGGCAAGCGGCACCGTGAGCGGCGACGGCACGAACCGATTCAGCAGGACAACGGACAGGGCGGCCAGCGGAAAGGTCATGGCGACGGAGATCCGCGAGTGCAGGAAGTCCATCTTCATGAAGCCATAGTAGAGGATGGCCCGGGCCTCGGGAATCAGGATCATGGCGAGTCCGACCACGACGAAGCCGAAGAAGAACGGCACGTCCTGGGACACGGCCGGCAGGGGGCGGGTCGCCGTTGCGGCCTGCGTTTCTGGCCCGCTAGGAGCAGATGTGTGGCGGGCCAGCCACCAGGCCATGAGCCAGCACGGCAACCCGATCAGGAAGGCATTGATGACAACCGTCCGTAACTCACGCGACGGGTAGGCAACGCCGCGCAGCCCCAGGTCTTCAAGGTCGTAGAACGGCCGGAAGTAGGCGTTGAGGGCAACTGACAGCACGACGACGAGCGCCACGCTCCAGAACCGGAGCCAGCGTGAGGGCAGCAGCAGGCCGAGCGCAATCACGGCCCAGGCCGCCAGTGCCGAATTCAGCAGTTGGACGCCCTCGTGCAGATTGATCGGGTTGCCGCGCAGCATGCCGTTCTCGCCCTGCGTTCGCCCGAGCAGTCCGTCACCGAAGTAGCGCAGCGCTTCGGCCGCCGTCGTCTGAATGTTGGTCGAGGTCCGAGTCACGAACGGGATTTCAGCCGCGATGGTCGCCACGCGCGGCAGCCCGATGGCGACGCCCGCGACGAACGCGAGGCCGGCCGCCACCAGCGGCCATGGATCGCGGAGGCGGACGGTCCGGAACAGCGCGTACATACCCCAGAGCAGGGCGATGTATGCGATCTCTTGCAGGACCGTGAACACCACCAGCATGGCCCAGCAGGCCGCCATCCCCAGGAACGTGCGGGCAACCGTCTCGCGGCGGGTATCGCGCACCAGCCTGAGTAGGATCGGCGGGGCAACCAGCGCCGCGAACGAGATGTCCAATTGGGTCAGTTTGTGAATGGTGTACATGCCGGTGCCGTACAGCAGCGCCCCGACGACGCGCTGAACCGGGCCGGTACTGTACGCCCCAAGCGCCCAGTACGCCGCCAGCATGGCCGCCGCCAGCAGGCAGGCCGCCAGCGCCGCCAGCGCGTGGTACAGCTCAAAAAGCGGCAGCATCGCGAGCAACTGGGGAATCGGCGGGGCACCGGGTAACATCCAGTGCAACCCGATGATGCCGTACCCCATGAACTGGTGCTCACTCCAGGTCGTCACGGCGCCGTATAGGAGGATCGACAGCACTTCGAACAGTCGGACATTGAGGACCGTGTTCAGCCGGTCCGAGTCGCCGATGAAGCTCCAGCCCTGAAAGAGACTGAGGCGGAACAGCGCCAATGCACAGCCGACCAGGAACAGGCAAGCCAGCAGATCAGCACGGTGGCGACTTATGCCCGCTGGCTGTGCAAGCTGATGTGGTTCGAAAGCCTGCACGTCTGGCGCTTGCCGCCGGCTGCCGTTGGTCGGGACCGTTGCTGGCTGGCGTGGAAGGTGCGACATGCGCTGGCGGATCGACCTTCCGAAAGGATCTGGCTGGCCGGGCGCAGATTGTAGCACCCTACGTCCGGTGAACAAGAGCCAGGACGCGCACGTCGTGACCGAGCACACGGCCGGCACGGCCACAGTGAATGCCGAGGCCGCCCAGGATGCGTGCCTGATGACGACATGACAAAGCCCCCTGCCGGATGTTGTCAGG
The DNA here is from genome assembly GCA_038318015.1 of Chloroflexota bacterium. GTDB lineage: Bacteria > Chloroflexota > UBA6077 > UBA6077 > JACCZL01 > JADZEM01. Next base: position 3,201 of record JBBQBU010000445.1, read on the forward strand.
GGGCCATCGTGAGGAGTGCTGGAGCCGATGGAGAGACTCGAACTCTCGGCCTGCCGCTTACGAGGCGGCTGCTCTACCACTGAGCTACATCGGCGCGCACGGACATCGTCCATGCATGACGCTCGAGAAGAATACCAAAACCCAGACTGCGACGCCAACGCCGCCACACGGTCTACACTCTCGATAAGACCGACCTTTTGCGGGTGGAGATGTCCAGTTTCCGCCCCGTCGGCAACGGCACATAAGCACCGCATTGGGAGAGCGACGTGGACGAGCTTCTGCACTTCATTGACGGCGAATGGCGACGCGGCTCCGGCGGCGCTCCTCGCCCCAACCGTAACCCCGCCCGCGCCAGCACCATCCTGAACGCCGCCCACGCCGGCACCCCGGCTGATGCACTCGCCGCCATCGACGCGGCCGAGCGGGCCTTTAGCGCCTGGCGCGACACGCCAGCCCCCGAGCGCGGCAAGATCGTCCAGCGCGCGGCACAAATCCTTGAAAGCCGCCGGATGGAGCTGGGCCGGGCGCTCACCCAGGAAGAAGGCAAGATCCTGCCGGAAGCCCTGGCCGAGGTTGACCGCGGCCTTGCCAACATGTACTTCTCCGCCAGCGAAGGCACGCGCATGCACGGCCAAACGATTCCGTCGGCCCAGCGCAACGTGCTGATCTACACCCAGAAGGTGCCGATCGGCGTCGTCGCTATCATCACCCCCTGGAACTTCCCGTTCTGCATTCCCGCCTGGAAGATCGCGCCGGCTCTGGTGGCCGGCAATACGGTCGTCTTCAAGCCGGCCTCGCTGGTGCCGTGGTGCGCCCAGATTCTGGCCCAGGCCTATGCGGAAGCGGGGTTGCCGAAAGGCGTTCTCAACCTGATTATGGGCGACGGCAGTACGGTCGGCAACGTCATCGTTGAAGATCCGCGCATCAAGGCGATCTCGTTCACCGGGTCAAACCTAGTGGGGCAGCGGTTGTATCAGCAGGCCGCCGCGCGGATGTGTCGCGTGCAGCTCGAGCTTGGCGGCAAGAACCCCGTCGTCGTGCTGGAAGATGCCGACCTGAAGAAGGCCGCTGCCGACGTGGTGCTCGGAGCGTACGGCTCGTCCGGGCAGCGCTGCACGGCAACCAGCCGCGCCGTCGTGGTCGAACCGATCTACAAGCGTTTCACCGAGATGGTGGCAGACCGCGCGGAACAACTCGTGACCGGCGACGGCTTGGAGTCCGGCGTCACGATGGGGCCAATCGTTGATGACAGCCAGCGCGACACCGTGCTGGAGTACATCAAGCAGGGCCAAGAGGACGGCGCAACGCTGTTGCTCGACGGCTCCTCACCGAGCCGCGACGCCCTGCGCGACGGCTATTTCGTCGAGCCGACCATCTTCGTCGGCGTCACCCGCAACATGACGATTGCCCAGGACGAAATCTTCGGTCCGGTGCTGTCTATCATGCCGGCCACGGATTTCGGGGACGCTATGTCCATCGCGAACGACATCCGGTACGGCCTCTCCTCGTCCATCTACACGCGCGACCTGGGCCGGGCGCTGGCCTACGCCCGCGAGAGTGAGGCCGGCATGCTCCACGTGAACATCCCGACCCTCGGCGGCGAGGCGCAGGTGCCGTTCGGTGGCACCAAGGGTAGCGGTCTCGGCGCGCATGAATGTGGCGAAGCCGGCTTTGACTTCTTCAGCGACGAGCGCATCGTCTATGTCGCCGGCTGAGGAGTAGTCGGATTGCTAGCGTGAACTGTGGGCGATCCGTGCAAAAGGCGCGAATCGCCCCGATGCCACGTTAGCTGTACGGGTCAGGCATCAACTGGCGGCCGGGAGCGCGCACACCGTCACGGCCGTCAGCCTGCGTTCGACCCGCAGCGCCAGCCGCTCGTGTCGCTCCAGCATGGCCGCGATGAAGGCATCCGACGTGCTGTCAGAGTTGAGGCGCATTGCCGTCCTGATGAGGCCAGCCGCGCGCTCCAGGTGGCGCTGGGTCCGTCGCTTGGTCATCCTGATCAAG
>JBBQBU010000446.1:0-5194 GCA_038318015.1 Chloroflexota bacterium
GCCGGGCAGCGGCAGTTCGCCTGCGCCCGTCAGCGACGAGTCCACCATGGCGGCCGGTGCCTGGACAGCCTGCCCGCAGTACGGACACGCCTTCCAGCGCAGCATCATCGGCTCCTCGCAGCGGACGCAGATGCGTTTCAGGCGCGTCTGGCACCACGGGCAGAAGATGAAGTCCCCTTCGGCGCGCTGCTTGCAGACCGGGCAGGCGCTCTGCACCTGAATGCCTTGCAAGAATGCCTCTTCTTCCAGCGACTCTTCATACAGCTGCGAGAGCGTCTTGGTTGGCCGCAAGATGATGTAGATCAGCAGCCCGGCGAAGCTGAAGATCGTCACCAGGAGCGTCGCCGCGACCTGCAAGAACAGGTCAGTCGTACGCGAACGAATGTCGCGGAAGGTCCACCAGATGCTGGCAATCCAGAGCGCGACTAGATAGGCGGTGATAATCGTCAGGCCGATCCGAAGTATGCGTTCTACCTGAACGATGATGTCTTCGAACATGGGGTTGAGCCTCCAGCCCCGAGCGCGAACGTACACCCGGCGTGCCGTGGATGCCGCGCGAGTATACCATTCGTACCCCCATCATCTTCACAGAAGACTGTCACAGCCGCCTATCGGCTCGCCAATCGAGCGGCCTGCAACTGACATCCGCGACCCGCCCGCGACCCCACGGGTCCGCGAAACGCAGCAACGCCCCCGCCGCGCACCGAGCGTGCGCCGAACGGGGGCGATGGTGCCGGAGCAGCCGCCGCGTCAGGCGACGATGGTCACTTCGCCGGTGTCAAGATCATAGCGCGCGCCGACGACCCTCAGCTTTCCAGCGTGAACCAACTCCGATAGCAGCGGCTCGCACTTCTTCAACTCTTCCGTCATGTTCGCCACATTCGCGATGATCGCCAGATCCAGCGTGTCGCCTTCCAGCAGTTTCGCTTGCTCAACGGCCGGCTTGATCGGCGTGACCAGCGACCCGATGTGGCCGGGGGCCTCGCCGCCGGACATCGACGCATCGAGGGTCGCCTTGACGGCACCACACCGCTCGTGCCCGAGCACGACGACGAGCGGAATGTGGAACTCCTCGACACCGAATTCGATGCTGCCCTTTACGACATCGTCCGTGATGTTGCCGGCGACGCGGAGCACAAACAGCGAGCCGAGGCCCTGGTCGAAGAGCAGTTCCGGGGCGACGCGCGAGTCGGCGCAGCCCAGGACGACGGCAATCGGATGCTGGCCCTTCGCCACTTCAAGGCGGCGCTCGGTGGACTGGTCCGGATACGCCTGCTTCGAGGCGACGTAGCGTGCATTCCCGTCAAGCAATTGCTTCAGCGCCTCGTCAGCCGTGAGGTTGCCCGGCTCGGCCGGCGCGGCGTGGGTCGTCGCCTCCGCAGCGAAGGCGGCGTGCCCCAGCTCTACCCCAACGTATCGGCCGATCAGTTCCGAAGGCGCAAGGGCCGACAATACCCCGACAATACCCGCTGCAATCGTCCCCTGGAAGAGACGCCGACGCTTCAGTCCAGATGCAGTCATAGTGACTATATTGTCGTGAGTATCTTTGCCTTGCTTCTTCATCATGTCTCCAGACTGTTTTTGGCTGTTCGGGAGATGTATCCGCTCACGCACGTGGCAATGTAGAGAAACGCACGATGCAGCAGAAAAGGGCCGACCGTTGTGCCCAAGCGGCAGATGCGCGGGCGTCGGTAACTCAGCGCACGGGAAGTGCGACATGGCCTACGACGGGCGGCACGCGGTACCCTCTGGCACGCAGTCGGCCACCGTTGGCCGACCGCATCTGACCAGTGCCGAGTGCAAGGAGCCGCCGCGTGTCCCCAGACGAGCACTTGCGCGTCCCCTACACCATGATTATTGCCTCGGTGCGCCGGGCTAATGGCGCGTGGGTCCGCCGGGCCGAGTACCCCGAACTGCCGGGATGTATCGCAGAGGCCGACTCGCCGCTGGACGCGATCGACCGGCTAGACCTGCTGCGCGAAGAGATCATCATGGGGCGGCTGGCGCGCGGCGAGACCATCTCGGTGCCACGCCCGCCGCTGGCCCGCCTACCCCGCCCCACCCGCGTGACGCCCGAGCCGAACGGCCGCGAACTCCGAGAGGTCACGTAGCTGATGCTGAGCGTCGAAGAGAACGCCCGCCTGACCAGCACCAACGCCGGCACGCCGATGGGCGAGTTGTTCCGCCGCTTCTGGCTGCCGGTCCTCACCCAGGACGAACTGGCCGAGCCGGACGGCCCGCCCCTCCGGCTGCGCGTCATGGGCGAGGAGCTGATCGCCTTCCGCGACACCAGCGGTGCCATCGGCATTGTCAGCGCCTACTGCGCCCACCGCCGCGCCAGCCTCTACTTCGGGCGCAACGAGGGCTGCGGGCTGCGCTGCGTCTATCACGGCTGGAAGTTCGATGTCAGCGGCCAGTGCGTGGAGATGCCGACCGAGCCGGCCGACAGCACCTTTCGGCAGCGCGTGTCCATCACCAGCTACCCCGCCCAGGAGTGGGGCGGCCTGGTCTGGGTCTACATGGGGCCGCCAGACCGTTTGCCGGAGCTGCCAAAGCTGGGTTGGTCACTGGTGCCGAACAGCCACCGGATCATCGCCCGCACCTTCCACGAGTGCAACTACATGCAAGGATTGGAAGGCGAGATCGACACGGCCCACATCTCGTTCCTGCACAAGTGGTTCGACGACGACTACTCCTACAAGGGGGCAGTGACCGCCAGCACCCAGTTTGACGCCGCCCCCCGGCTGACCGTTCAGGAAACGGACTACGGCTTCGTGTACGGCGGCCGGCGCGACAGCCCTGACGGCCGCTACCTCTGGCGGCTGACCCACTGGCTCGCGCCGACCTACGCCGTGGTGCCGTATCCGTCATGGCCGCGCGGCGACAAAATCTGGGTGCCGATTGACGACCGTCACGCCGTCGCCTTCTCGGTCTACTATCACCGCGACCGTCCGCTGACCGACGAGGAGCGCACAAACTTTCGGGGAGGACTCGTCAACGCGCCAGAACTGGAGCGCTGCGCCTTCGAGCTACCGGATGGCCCGATTGTGGACATCTGGCGGCCCAAGCACCATCGCGGGCGCGACTACGACCTGGACCGAGAGATCCAGCGGACCCGCAACTTCACCGGCATCCGCGCCGTAGCCGATCAGGACCGCGCGATGGTCGAGGGAATGGGCAAGATTGTGGATCGCACCGGGGAGCACCTCGGCACGACCGATATTGCCGTCATCACTGCGCGCCGGCGGCTGCTCCGGATGTCTCGCGAGTTGGAGCAGGGCATTGAGCCGTACGCAGCCCAGCACGGCGACCTGTACAGTGTGCGCGCCGCCGTCACCACGTCCGCGGAGGCTGACTTTCACCGGCTGCTCGCCACGGTCGCGGATGAGATGGTCGCGCGGTAGCGACGGCCAAAGCCCGTCCGTTCGCCCTTCTCAGAGGCGGGCCATCCGTCTGAGCGCGCTCAGTCAGCCCGAGGTCGCACGGGGTGGAACGGCAACACCTTGCCGCTGCGCGTCATCAGCGGGGCTTCGCGCACGACGGTAACGGTGCCAGCCCGCCGCCAGAGCGCCGCCATGTGCTGCTGCACGACGCCGCCATGTCCGCCAAGTTCGTGCAACAGCGTCGCGCGGATCGCCGCGTCGTCAATCATGCCGACACTCGGCGCGACGCGCAGCACGAGCCGAGCGGTGCCGTTCGGCGCTTCGTCCTCCACCAACTGGTAGTCCAGCGCGGACCCGCCGAACCGTGCTGGCAATACCTGCTCAAGGATCGGCTCCAGGTGCGCCCGCAGAAACGTGACGCCCTCGCCAGTGAGCTTGTCAAAGCCCCGGACGCCCGACAGGTGGGTCCGCAGACCGAGTTGCCCCAGGGAGCAGTCGCAGTCGCGCGTCTCCATATCAGCATAGTCGCCAAGCTCGACGTTGAGGCAGATTTTCGCCGCATTCGTTGAGAGCGTCGTCACCAGCAGCGCATTGACCAGGGGGCCGTCGTCACCCACGCGACGCGACCGGGCGATCAGCGCCACGAGGTCTGCCGCAAGGTGCATGTCGTCCGGCGCAGTCGGCGCGGCGCACCCCGACCCGATGGTCGGCACCTCCATGCTGCCGTACAGCACGACGACCCGTCCCCCGACCTCTTCAATCAGGCTGCGCCGAGCAGCGGTGAGCGGCTCGCTCTTCACGACGAACGTGACGCCCCGCAAGCTGATGTCGGCGTCTCGCGCCGCCACAGCCACGCGGGCTGCGCTGCTTGATGCTGTGGTCAGCACGACCGGTCCCGTCTCGCGCGTCCCGGCAGCCCGCGCCGCCAGCCAGCACGCCAACGGCGGCGGGTCGCGCACGTCGCAGGGCTGCGGGCGCGGCCAGCGTTGCCCGCCAATGCGTCCGAATAGTTGCAGATACGGCGTCCCATACCGCACCTGCCACGGAAGCTCCTGGAGTCGGTGAAACCAGCCGTCCACCGGCTGACCGAGCTTGCCGTAGATCAGCGCCCACCAGACCGGGCCGGTCATCCAGAATGCGTGGCGCGGGTGCTCCAGGCCGTGCGCCTCCTGCGAGAGCCTGACCCACCCGGCGAGATCGTCCATCAGGCCGAGCGTGCGGCGGATACGCATCGGCTGGCCGCTCGATCCGCCGGTTTCGGCCTTCAGGTGCAGTGGGTTGAGGGTGTTGTCGAACTGCCTTTCGTGGAAACGGGTACGAACGCTGCCCCGCACGGTGTCGCGTAGCCCTTTCGCCTCGTCGTGCGCTACGTAGACGCCCCGGGTTGCCAGGGTCTGCAAGGCGGCGTCAAGGCCCTCAAGCAGTACCAGTGTACGCACGTGTGCGCCAGCATGTCAGGGCGTGGCGTGAGGGTGACGCCGCCGGCCGCTGAGCCAAAACCAGCGTGAAACCCGCAGGTACGGCGAAGAGAGCGTGCCTCGCCAGGAAGCATCTGCCCAGGCGGTCCAGAACCTTTACTGTCATCCCGAATGATGTCGATGCGTGCTGCGTGTCGATATACGTGGAAACGATCAGCCTTCTGTCATGTCATCCCGACCGAAGTGAGCTTGCGAATGATGTAGTTGCGTGCTGCGTTTCGATATACGTGGAAACGTATCTGCTCAATCCGGCAGGGTCGCGGGTCACAAGGAGTCGCGAAGATGCACACTGAGCGAGCGAGGACTGCGCGAATCTGACGAAATGGGATGTCC
>JBBQBU010000447.1:0-5188 GCA_038318015.1 Chloroflexota bacterium
GGTAACGCGCTCATCGGCCGCGGCTGATCGGGCCGACGGGTGGGTGCGCCCGGTCGGTCAGACTGGCGGCAGGTCGGCCAGCGCCGCATCAAGCGACGGCAGCGGCCGTTGCCACAGCCAGTCCACCCGCAGCTGCAGCCCGGCCAGCACCGTGGAGGCGTAGATGCCGTCATCGCTGAGGGGGGCCGGCTGGTAGCGCCCCTCGGCGTCCAAGACGTAGAAGAGGGCCTCCTGGCGGGGGACATCAATCAACCAGTACTCGGGAATACCGGCCAACTCATACTCCAGGAACTTCTCACGTCGGTCTCGAGCCTCACTCTCGGGTGACACAATCTCCACGACGAGGTCGGCCGGGCCATCAAGGTACGTTTCCTTCACCCGATCAGCGTGCAGGGTGGCTACAAAGAGCAAGTCTGGTTCACGGCCGCTGGGGCGGAAGGACAGCCGCATCAGGAATGGCGCGTAAAGGATTTCGCCAAGTCCATGATGCTCGATGAAGGCTCGCAGGAAGGCATGCAGGAACCCGCCTAGACGCTGATGCACAGCGCTTGCTGGCGCCATCTCGATGATCTCTCCATCCACCCATTCAGCTTGCACGGTCCCCTCGCGCCAGGCCAAAAAACCCTCCCATGACACGCGGGGTGGCGAGTAGCCTGTCGGTGCGAGGCGGCCGCTCGTGTTGATCGTCACCGGGGTTCTCCTGTCGGGGTGCTCATCGGGGCTGCCAGACTCGTTTCAGCGTACCACGCGCGGGCGTCGTGTACTGATCATGTGGTGTACTGACCAGCATAGCAAGAGGGGCAAGTACCCTCGTACTCGCCCCTCGTCTCCAGGCTCTCGACTCACGCGCTAGACCGTGACGGCGAGCATCCGGTCGATCGACAGACGCGCCTTCGCCGCCATCTCCGGCTCGACGACAACCTCCGGGGACATCTCCAGCAGCGTCCGGTGTAGCTTCCGCAGCGTGATCTGCTTCATGTACGAGCAGACCGCACCGCGATCCGCCGCTAGGAACCGCTTACCCGGAATCTCCTTCTCCAGCCGGTGCAGGATGCCCACCTCGGTTGCTACCAGGAACAAGTCCTTCGGGCTCTGCTTGGCGTGCGTCACCATGCCCTCGGTGGACAGGATGTAGGTCGAGTCCTGAGACAGCATGCCCGCCTGCTTGCCGTAGACGTACTGGCTGCTGCACCCGCACTCCGGATGCACCAACAGGTCGGCGTCGGAGTTCGCCTTGCGGCTGGCCTCCAACTCGTCGGGGCGGATGCCGGCGTGCACGTGGCACTCGCCAAGCCAGATCTCCATATTGTCGCGGCCCAGCGTTTGCTTGAGCCACGTCCCCAGGAAGAAGTCCGGCAGGAACAGGATCTTCTGCCACGACGGGATCGAGCGCACGATCGCTTCGGCGTTGCCGCTGGTAACGCAGTAGTCAGACTCCGCCTTCACGGCAGCCGTGGTGTTGACGTAGCTGACTACCACCGCGCCAGGATGCTGCGCCTTCCAGGCGCGTACCTCGTCGGCGGTGATCGAGTCGGCCAGCGAGCAGCCGGCCGTCGGATCAGGGATCAACACCGTCTTCTCAGGGTTCAGGATCTTCGCCGTCTCGGCCATGAAGTAGACGCCGCACATGGCGATGACCTTCGAGTCGGTGCGGGCGGCCTCTCGCGCCAGCCCCAGCGAGTCGCCGACATAATCGGCAACATCCTGCACTTCTGGCACCTGATAGTTGTGCGCCAGGATCACGGCGCGGCGCTCACGGGCAAGCTCGCGCACCTCCCGGTGCAGTCGCTTGCGTTCCTCTTCGAGGAGGGGCGGCTCGGCCACGGGGCCGTTGGACAGGACCGGCAGTTGGAAGGTCACAGAACCACCTCAAGGGAGAAGTCCAGGGAGCCGGCCGAATGGGTCAGCGCCCCGAGCGAGGCATAATCGACGCCCGTCTGGGCAATGGCGGGGAGCGTATCGTGGGTGACGCCGCCGGACGCTTCGAGGGGGACGCGGCCCGCCGCCCGCTGCACGGCTTCGCGCAGGCGCGTCACGTCGCCATCGCGCCCCACGAAGTTGTCGAGCAGCAGCATGTCGGCACCGGCCGTAATGGCCTCGTCTAGCTCGTCAAGGTTCGTCACTTCGATCTCGACACGCTGGCCGGGTGCGGCGCGGTCCTTCGCGCCCCGCACGGCAGCGGTGATGCCGCCGGCCGCGCGAATGTGGTTCTCCTTAATCAAGAAACCGTCGTCCAGGCCGGCCCGGTGGTTCCGACAGCCGCCGACCCGCACCGCGTACTTTTCGAGGACGCGCACGCCGGGCGTCGTCTTGCGCGTATCGAGCACCTCGGTCCTGGTGCCAGCGACCAGCGCCGCCGCCTGGTGGCTGGCCGTGGCGACCCCGGAGAGCCGCTGCAAGAAGTTGAGCGCCGTCCGCTCGCCGGTCAGGATCGACCGCGCGGAGCCTTCGATGCGCGCCACGACCCGGCGGTCGCCTGTGGAGCCTTCGTCAGCCAGCCGGGTCACGCGGACGCCTGGGTCAACGGCGGCGAATACGGCTTCGACGACCGGCAGCCCGCAGATAACGCCTGCCTGCTTCTGGAGAATCTCCGCGACGGCCTGGGTGTCCGCCGCAACGGTCGATTCGGTGGTGATATCACCCCGGCCAACATCCTCGGCCAGCGCCAGGTGGATAATCGCACCGACGGCGTCGCTGCGCGGAAAGCCAGCACCGGCCCCACGACTGCTGGGCGCACCGGCGCGGACCACACCTGCCGCCGGGGCCGTGGCGACGGGCGACAGTTCGGATACCCCGGACGGGGTCATGAGGCAACCTCCGACGATGCCGGCTCGGCGACGAGCCGGGGAGTGCGCGGGCGGGACTGGCTACCTTGCCAGCGAAGCTCGCGGCGCCAGGTTCCAGAGAGCGGCCCGGAGAACTCGTACAACTCGCCGGGCCGGCCTGGGCCTTCAGCCGGTGCGCGTTCGCCCGTCTGGACGAGCGCGCCGGTGCTGAAGAGGGCGGAAAATGCCTTCTTGAAGTTGCTGGTGTTCAACCGGATCAGCGACGAGTCGAGGATGGCCGCGTAGACCGCCCGAAGCTCCGGCAACGTGAACTTCGCAGGCAGCAACTGGAACGCCACCCAGGAGTAGCGGACCTTGCTCCGAACCCGATCAATCGCGATCCTCAACATGTCGCCGTGGTCAAACGCCAACTCCTCCCACGGCAGTTCGGAGACCGGGAACCAGGCGATGCGGATCACGTCGGCACCCGGTGCCAGATCGAGATGGTCCGTGCGGACCAGCGCCGCGTGCGCCACTGACACCACCCGCCCGCGCGAGTCGCGGTCTGGCCGCCCGAAGCTGGCAAGTTGCTCCAGGTACCAGTCTCGTGCATCCAGGCCGGCCTTGCTCCGCAGTGCGCGCCGGGCCGCCTCGTCGAACGTCTCATCCGGGCGCAGCAGCACACCGGGCAGCGCCCAATGCCCGCCGAATGCGGCGTCGCCGCGCTGGACGAGGAGTACCTGCCAGGCGTCGTCCACCCGCGCGGAAGCCCGCACGGTGAAGAGGACGACATCCACAGCAGCCACAACGTTCGGGATGATGCGGTCCGGCATCCACCAGTCCTTGTAATAGAATCAACTTGATTCTATTCCACTCCTCCCGAATTAGCAAGGTGCTACGCCGTGGCGTGGCATCACGCTTTCTTTCGTGGACAATGCGTGCCGCTGATAGGAGCGCGCATACACCAGAGCGGAAACTGCGAGATGTACAGCGAGACAGGCAAAACCGCCGGGGCCACAAGCATGGCCCCGGCGGTCTCTGTGTGCTGGTATGGAGTGCTGGTATGGAAGCGCCCGGAATCTAGTCCTTCGAGAGGTCGTCCGCCCAGAACAGCAACTCGTGCTGCTTCTCACCGGTGGCGGTAACGTAGTTGCCCACCTTTATGTACTGGGCGGCCTTCAGAGCGTCGCCGGACAGCACCACCACGACATTGCCGTCGCGGTTCGCGATGGTCATGGTCGGCGGCTGGGAGCCGAGGTCTAGAGCGATGACGTTGCCTTCGACACGCTCGTCATCCTTCGAGCCCTTATTGGTGCGCTCATTCTGGCGCTGCTCCTGGCTAGTCGGCTTCGGCTTCTCGTCCTTCTCGTCCTCCGAACCCGTCGGCGTGAACTCCTCGCAATCCTCCAGCGTCTGGTTGATGACGAAGATGGAGGTCTGGTTGATGCACGGGATCAGGAACTGATTGATCTGGTAGAGCGGCTGCACCGGGATGACCCTCGGCGAAAGCGTCAGGTCTGCTGCTGAAGCAACTGGCGCGTTCTTAGCCAGGGCACCCACCGTCAGGCCGCCAAGCAGCGATACGACGAAGGTCCGAATGGCTTTGCGCCGAGACGTGCCCCGCGCAACAGCCTTTGCGAGTTCATCAAACTGACTGGTCATCGATGTAGTGCCCCCGCTTTTCGCCGTTCCTCGCGGAACCGACAGCGCGCATTGTCGCATGATCGTGCGGCGAAGTCCAGAGCGGAGAACGGCGGAAGGACCGCTAAGGTGGCGTCGGTGGCTTGCTGGCGCCTTCACCTCCAGGCAGATGCCGAAGCCGGTCGCGTCGCCGGTGGCCCAGCCTTTGCCCGGAATGCACCAGTCCAGGAAGGCGTCAAGGCGGACGATCCGCTCGCGGGCTCAGCGCACATCGAGCCGGCTGCCGGCGTCCAGCCGCGACAGTTCGGCCCAGGTCAGGTCAGCCACCGCGCCGGTGCCATCGGTCGTAACGGTCCACGCGGGTGTCGTGCACTAGCACCAGGACGCCGTCGGCGCTCGCCTGAACGTCCGTCTCGATCCCGCCAGCGCCCATCGCGCGGGCCAGATCAAAAGCGGCGAACGTGTTCTCTGGCGCGTAGCCGGACGCGCCCCGGTGGGCCAGGATCAACATGGGGCGGAACCACCCCTCGCACGGGCGTCCGCGGCCGAGGCACTCGCGCGCTGGCGTGCGGCCGTAGCCTCGGAACGGTACATCATGCGTCGCGCGGATCCCCTCACCCCCTGCCCCTCGCCCACAAACGGCGGGGCCTCCGGCTACGCCGCCTCCCCGCGTCATGCGTGGGCGAGGGGAGACTCCGGACAGGGGTTCCCCCTCTCCCGCGCACCGGGGGAGAGGGGGGGCAGGGGGTGAGGGGATCCCCTGTTCGGGGGTGAGGGGATCC
>JBBQBU010000448.1:0-5180 GCA_038318015.1 Chloroflexota bacterium
TCGATCCCAAGCTCCTTCAGCCCGCGCACCAGGCCGACGGCCAATGCGTCGCGAGTGGAGAAGGCGGCAGTCATCCCGCGATCAATCAGCAGGCGGACGGTTTCGCGCACGCGATCAGGCTCAGCGTTCCCGACATCAACATCTAACAGGTCATCTTCCGTCGCCCCGGCCTCCAGGCTGAGGTTCCGGTACGCCTGGATCCCGCTGCGCGTCGGCTCGAAGTTCAGATCCTCACACACAAATGCAATACGGTGGTGGCCATGCGACCGCAGATGGCTCAGGACCCATTCCAACCCGGCGATCTGGTCTGCCGTCACGATGGGCACGGGCGCGCCGAAGTCTCGCCGCCCGATATGAACCAGCGCGGCACCTTTACGATGCGCCTCAACCACCGCCGCCCGATCCGTGTGCATGCCGGCGACGACCACTCCATCCACGCGGCCACTTGCAATTGGCTCCACAAGGTCGAAGCCGTCGCTCATCCGACTTGGGGCAATGAGCAGCAGGTCGTAGCCCGCCCTCTCCAGCGCCCGGCGCAACCCGGCCACCAGCGCATCAAAGTACGAGTCGCCTTGCAGGCGGGTCGAGCCGTAGCGCGCCAGTCCGACCGTCATCGACCGCCGCCCCGCGAGCGCCCGCGCGGCAAAGTTCGGACGGTACCCTGTTTCCCGCACGACCTGAAGCACACGATCGCGCGTCTTTGGGTTGACGCGCGGACTCATACGAATTGCGAGTGATACGGTGTTCCGAGAGACACCAGCCAGCCGTGCTACGTCTTCTAGAGTCCGCGCGCGGGGTAGCGCTGACGGTATCTCGCCATCCAAAGGTTCGATTCCTCCGGGATCTTGTCCTCATCTGTGCCGCCCTGCCCGATGCAGCACAGCAGTACTCAAACTGCCGAGGCGACTCGGCGAGACAGCCCCCACCCCGCAGTGCCAATCTTCCCCGCAACGTTCAATGTACGCGATAGCAAAGAGCGAATAATACGCAAGGCTGTTCATGCAGTCGCGACCCGCACATGATACAGCTGCCGACGACATCACTCGTCGGCCCGGCCGGCCATCAGGGCTGCTGGCGGAGCGGCACCGACAGCGGGAACCGTTGATGTCGACAGGCCACGGATGTGCCCCGGATGCGGTGCCGTCCCGACCATCTCAAGCAATATGTCGAGAAAGGCCCGCGCGATGCCGCCCGGCGCGCCGCTGTCGCTACGCCGGATGACGACCATTCGACGGTGCACCGGCCCGGCGTCAATGATCGGCACCGATGCAAGCTGCCCAAGCTCGAGTTCGCGGGCTACCGAGACGGTCGGCAACAGCGCCACGCCTAACCCTTCTTCGAGCATCTTCTTGGCCGCTTCAAAGTTGTCGAGTTCCATAGTCATGCGTGGCGGCACACCAGCTCCAACGAAGAGTGCCTGCGTCAATTCATAGTAGCTGGACACCTGGTCAAAAACGACGAGGCCTTCCGCCACCACGTCTGCAAGGCGCACAGACCCACGGCGGGCAAACGGATGCGACGGATGCGTCACAAGCATCAATTCGTCTTCGTACAGCGGGATGACGTCCACATCGTCGAACCGCAATTCGCGGATGATCGCCAACTCGACCAATTCGGACCGAACCATGTTCAGCACCTGCTCTGAATGGCCGGTCTTCACGGTGAGTTCGACCAGAGGATGCTCAGTGCGGAAGCGCTTGAGCACTTTTGGCAGCACGTAGCTGCTGACCGACCCGGTCGCCCCGATCACCAGCTTGCCGGCCCGGCCGCTCGCCAAATCAGCGATGGCTGAGCGCCCGTCAGCCACGGCCATGAGCGCCCGCTCGGCGTGCGGCTGGAACACGCGCCCGGCATCGGTCAGGCGGACGCCGCGACCAGACCGTACGAAGAGCACCTGCCTGATCTCACGCTCGAGCGCGTGGAGGCGGGCCGTGAGCGCAGGCTGAGTTACGCCGAGCACTTCAGCCGCCCGGGACACCGTTCCGCATCGAACGACCTCGACGAACGCTTCTATCTGTTTGAGCAGCACGCGACACCTCGGGTCCGGGAGGTATACCGGCCAGGGCAACAGTCGGGCCAGCACCAGCAGCGGACTCGCCTGACAAGGTGCACTCTACCGGCAACAGACTGTTGCCGCTCGCCATTTTACCGAGCAAGCGGAAAATCGCCGCATACTCATGAGTACAAACATTGTGCGCACCCAGTACACCGTGGAGAGATGGATGCCTGAACCTCTGACACTGATGGCCGTTCACGCCCACCCTGACGACGAGGCCATCGGCACGGGCGGCGTGCTGGCCCTGGCTGCTGCCCACGGAGTGAAAACGGTCCTCGTGACCTGCACCGGCGGCGAGGTTGGCGAGATCGCGCCGGAGACGGGCGTCGTCATCGAGGCGCTACGGGACGTCCGTGAGCGCGAACTGCGGGACGCCTGCGCGATCCTGAACGTCACAGAGCTGGAGCTTCTCGGTTATCGCGACTCCGGCATGGTCGGCACAGCGGACAACGAGCATCCCGACGCATTCATCAAGGCAGATCTGACCCACGCGACAGCGCGCGTCGTCGAACTGGTGCGGAAGCACCGGCCGCAGGTCATCGTCACCTATGACGAAAACGGATTCTACGGGCACCCGGACCACATCAACGCGAATCGGGTTGCCGTCGGCGCGTTCCAACTGGCCGGCGACCCGGCCCACCTGTCGCCGTCCGGCCTCGACCCGTGGCAGCCAGCCAAGCTGTACTACACCGCCGTCGCACGATCAGCGATGGCCCAGTTCGGGACGAAGCTGCGCGAGGCCGGCATTGAGTCACCCGTGGGCGTAGACGGCGATGCTGGGGCCGAAGAACGGCCCTGGGGCACACCCGACGAAATGATTACGACCGTGGTGGATGTGACGCCGCACGTCGAGCAGAAGCGGGCGGCGCTTTTCGCACATGCGACGCAGATGGGTCCGGAAGTCTTCTTCGCGAAGATTCCGCCCCCACTCTTTCTCGAGTTGTTCGGGCGGGAGTCGTTCCAACTCGTCACGTCGCACGTGCCGGTGAGCACGCCGGAGAGCGACCTGTTCGACGGGCTGCGGTAGGCGGCCGGCACCGCACCCGTATACTGATGGTCCCGGCCTGGTGCCGGGACAGGTACACGTGAGCAGCGTTCGCTCGCTGTGTCGGCTGCCGGCGGCAGTCCTACACGGCAACGCACCCCAACGCACCCGACGGACGAGGTGGAGGCTATGGTGAAGTTCTTGATTGGCGTGCTGATCGGATTCGGCCTGAAGATGGCATACGACTTCTTCCAAGAAGAGCGCATTCCGACCGATCTCGGCATGGCACAGGGGCGGTCTGAAGCGATTCTGGACGAGACGCGCCAGTTGGTACGCGAGATCCGCGAGGAGATCCGGACGGTCGTCCCGCGCAACGCCTGAGACGCGTGGCGGGCGGATCACACTGACCACGACTGTCACGGGCATGAGCCAGAACGAGATGGGCGCGCCACCTGGGCGCGCCCGTTTTTGCTGTCCTGGTTCCCGCGCGCCAGTAGTCACCCGAGTGAAGCGGCGTGCTGTCAGTTCATGACGGCTGGCGGTCGGCCGACAATCAACTCTATGGCGCGCATGAGCTGGGGGTCGTCGCCGCGCTGGAGATCATCCAGCGTCAAGTCAGTCGGAAAGTCTGGCTGGACACCCCGTTTGCTGATAACGGTTCCAGAGGGCGAGGTCAGCCGCCGAATTGTCACCTGGATGACGGAGCCGTCCGAGAGCGGCTGTGGCGCAGCAAGCCCGGCGCTGCCGGCCGTCCGGGCACCGACCAGCGGTGCCACTTGATAGTCCTTGATCGCCGACGCCAGCAGTTCGGCCGCCGACGAGGTTTCGCCGTCAATCAGCACGACGAATGGGAATCGCGGCACGGCCGCCCGGCCGGGTGCCATGATCTGCTCGGGCTGGCCGCTGCGGTCCACCGCCAGCCCGACTGGCCGCGACTCGATAAAGTGCGTTGCAACGCGGGCCATCGCCTCAAGCGAGCCGCCCGGATTCCCACGCAAATCGAGAATCCAGGCCCGGAGGCCGCGATTCCGGCCCTGGGTGAGGACTTGCTGGACCTGCTCGGGGACGCCCTCGCCGAAGCTACGGATGCGGAGAATGCCGAGGACGCCGCCGCGCACCGACGCCTCAATGCGCGGCGTGTCAACCGGGGCGCGCGAGATCTGGATATCGACGGGCTGCTGCTGCGCACGCACGACCGAGAGTGTGACGCGCGACCCCTGCGCCCCGCGAATGGTGCTGACAATGTCCGTGAGGGCGCGGCCGGCCGTTGAAGCACCATCCACGGCCGTCAGTTGGTCGCCGGGTCGCACGCCAGCGGCGGCGGCTGGACCGTCAGCGAACACTTCGATGACGTGCGGCGGCGCATCGGGGCGCGGGCGCGTGACCCGGATACCCACGCCTGAAATCGTCGTCTCGTTCATGCGGCGCACTTCGGCCGGATCCATGAACAGCGAATGGTCGTCGTTCAGGATGCCGAGCATCTTGCGAAGTACGGCCCAATCCGGGCGGGCCTCGGCGGCCCAGACGGGATACTTCTGGACCAGGATGTCGTAGCCGCGTGCAAAGGCACCCCAGTCTCCTTCGGGGTCGCCGGTCGGCAACGCCACCAGGTCGGTCGGTGCCAGGTCAAGTGGCAGGGCGTTCGCCTTAAGGCCGGCCTCGTGCACGCCCGCAATGGCGGCCTCGACCAGTTGCCGATGGTCTACCTGATCAACGTAGCGCTGCACGATGAACTCGTAGACCAGTCCGAGTTCCGTCGAAGACAGATTGCCCTCCGCACTGGCCTCCGGCGCTGCTGCACCGCCGGTCGGTGCGCCGGACGGCTGCACCGCTGCTGCCGCCTCGGTCGGGCTGACACGCGCATTGCCGGTCCGGCTGGCTGCCGCGTCGCTGCCCGCCGAACACCCGAGGGCGAACACCAGCGCCAGCATGGCGACCGTCAGCATCTGGGACAGGCGACGACGTTCCTTCCGGTGCGTCGAGACAGTCAGCACGGACGTCATCTCCTGATCGACGAATGCTCCGCAGATCCTGGCGGATTATAGCCAGCACGGTCCGGACGCTCGGAGAATTGTCGTCCTCTGGTCGGCAGCAACCGTTGCGCAGTACGCTCACCGCACCATGCCTGTGCTGCATTCG
>JBBQBU010000449.1:0-5169 GCA_038318015.1 Chloroflexota bacterium
GGAGCCCTTCACCGAGGGCCGCACGCCGGACGGCTGGCTGCGCCACATCTACGCCGGCCTCGCGGCACAGTTGGAACGCATCGGAGAGACGCCGCCGAGCTTCGACGCGTTCTGGGAGCAGGGCGAATTGATCCTGCCGACGCACGCCGACCCCGACGCGTGGCTGCGGCGCTTCCGCGACGATCCCGAAGGCGCGCGCCTGCCTACGCCGAGCGGCAAGATCGAGATCTTCTCGGAGACCATCGCCGGCTTCGGATACGACGACTGCCCCGGCCATCCGACGTGGCTGGAGCCCGACGAGTGGCTTGGGTCGCCGTTGGCCGAGCGCTACCCGCTGCAACTGGTCGCCAACCAGCCGGCCAGCCGCCTGCACAGCCAACTTGATTTCGGCGAACACAGCCAGGACACCAAATCGGTCGGGCGCGAGGTACTCCGCATCCACCCGGCTGACGCCGGCGTACGCGGCATCCGTGATGAAGACGTGGTGAAGGTGTTCAGCGAGCGGGGGGCTTGCCTCGTTGTCGCCCGCCTGACTGAGGACGTGCGGCCCGGCGTGGTGCAACTTCCGACCGGCGCATGGTTCGACCCGGTGCGCATCACGGGCGAGGATCGCCCGGTGTGCGGGGCCGGCAACCCGAACATGGTCACGCGCGACATCGGCACGTCCAAGCTGGCGCAAGGGTGCACCGGCCAACTGTGCCTCGTGCAAGTGGAGCGCTTCGACGGCGACGTGCCGCCGGGCCACGGCTACGACCCGCCGGCCGTGTCGCTGCTCTAGCGCGGGTCTGCCTGCGAGCGACGCGTGATGATGGGCGAGGGCGGCGGCGGCGCGGTCGGGAAAAGGTAGTCGAGCGTGACACGGACAGCAGCAGCCGTCGGCACGGCCAGCAGCGCCCCGAGGATGCCGGCGATGGCCCCGCCCGTTAGCACGGCGAAGATCGGGACCAATGGGTGCAGGTGCACAGCCCGTCCGACCACAATCGGCATCACGAACTGGTCTTCGATCTGCCGCAGAATGACGTACGCGACGATGATGCCGAACATCTCGCCGGTGCCGCCGTGGACCAGCCCAACGATGGCCGCAATCGTGCCGGCCAGCACCGGCCCGAGCAGCGGGATCACCTCCAGCACGCCGCTGACAATGGCGATGGGCAGTGCGTACGGCAGATTGAACACGAACTCCAGCACCAGATAGTTCAGGACCGACATGAACCCGATCAGGAACAACTGGCCGCGTAAGAACCGCCCCAGCACCTGATGGATCGCCGCCGCGACCTCGCGCGCTCGGTCCCGGCGATCCGGTGGGATGAACCGCTGCACGTACTCGCCGATGTTGTAGCCGTCGAGCAGGAAGTAGAAGAGGGCGATCAGCGTCAGCAGCAGCCGGGCTACCCACTCGATAGCCAGTTCGACGAGTTGGAGCGCATCGGCCGGCTTGCCGAGCAGACCATTGAGTTGGTCGCGGGTCAGTTGGGCCAGCAGTCGGGCATCTATCACCTGACCGAACACTTCCAGACGCTGGCTCCCGAGCAACCGTACGAACGCGCCTTCGACGAGATCCGGTCCGGCCGCACGGAGGGCGCGTGTCTCATTCGCCAGCCGCACCTCAATCAGCCAGATGCCTGCCCCGAGCAGCGCCAGGATCACCACGTACAGCAGCGCGACCACGATGATGCGGCGCAGGCGGGACCGCGCCTGCATCGCATCAACCAGCGGGCTCATGATGTACGCCAGACCGGCCGCAACGACGAATGGTGCCAGTACCGACCGCGCCAGATACGCGATGACCCCGACCACTACCAGCAGGATCAGCCAGCGCGAGATCATGCCGCCACCTGCCGTGCCCGGTGCGGCGACATGATGCTGTACGACACGCCCAGGCTGAGGCCGTAGACCAGCGAGCGGACAACCTCCGCAAAGAGCGGCAGCGGTCCGACGCCGAGCTTCAAGCCGAACAATCCTGCCCCAGCCAGCGGCAGCAATACCAGCAGCGAGACCATCAGTGGCACCAGCCCAAACACCGCCCCGCGCAGCCAGGATTGCCCGCCCAGGCGCGGCTCAACCAGGCCGTAGACGGCGCCCCAGAGCGTTGCGACGACCTGGAACGACAGGGCGATCAGGACGGCGACCGCGCGTGCCGTGCCCGTGACGGCGAGGTTCTCCACGATGATGGACTGCAACGCCGACGGCTCGATGAGTGCGCCGGCGAGCGGTAGAAAGACGTTTGCCAGAGCCGTCGCCACGACCGCCCCGATGAGGCCCGCCAACAGGCCGCGGGTCAGACGCTCTGACAGCGGACGCGGCACAATCGGCGTCGGCGAGGTCTGCCGGGCACTGCGAACCAGCCAGAACGCAAGGGCAGCCAGCGCCAGCAGCGTCGCTAGCAGTTCGAAAGGCGGGTGCAGCGCGGACAGCAGCCCCAGCACCGGCAGCCCGAACCAGTACCCCAGCATCACGAAGATCAGGAGGTGTATGAACCCGCCGAGCGCCAGGGCCGGCAGAAAGCGCCGGTAGGGAAAGCCGAGCAGCCCGGCCCCGACCGCCGTCAGAACACACAGGCTCGGGATCAGCCTGCCGAGGATGATGGCGCGGCTGCCGTGGTTCTCCAACGAAAGGGCAATCTTCTGGAGCCGCTCTGGCGTCGCGCCGACGTGCTTCCCCACTCGGTTGACGACTGCGTGCCCGCCCACCGATGACAGCCAGTACAGCACGCTGCCGCCGACCACCGTGGCGACCTCCAGGACCGCAAGCGCCTCAACCAGCCCAATGCGCCCCTGTGCCGCCTGCACGCCCACCAGCACCATCAGCAGGTCGCCGGGAATGAACGGCGGCAGGCCGCTCTCTTCCAGCAGCAACAGGACAAACGCCGTCAACAGGCCGTGCTCCTCAAGGAGCCGCCAGACCATCGACGTCAGTTCAGTCCACGTCATCATCCCAGCAACTCGAACGGGGCAGGGTGCCGCCCGGGGACCGGGCGACCATCACTCTACTCCCAATTGCAAGCAGCGCGCCGTTGCTGTGCTGCCACTGAGAGGCACCCGAGAGCCGAACTGCTGAACGTTGACGCCGGTCACACGCCACAGCCGTGCGACCGGCGAACCTGCGGTTGGGGTCAGAGGGCGACTGGCGGCTTCCGGCTGAACCAGGGTCGCGCGGCCTCCAGTTGGCTGCCCAGGCGGATCAACGCCGCCTCGTCGCCAAACGGGGCCGCCAGTTGCACGGCGATGGGGAACCCCGTGTCAGACTGGCCGATGGGGAGCATCATCGCCGGCTGGCCCGTCAGGTTGAACCAGACGGTGAACGGCGAAAACGTGAAGACCCGCCGCCAGTACTCGTGCACGTCGTCCATCATCATGTCAATCCAGCCGATGGGCGGCGGCAGCGTCCCCAGGCCCGGCGTCAGGAGTACGTCCCACTGCTTATGGAACGCCGCCATCTGCCGCCCGAGCCGGTGTGCCGTCTGGGTGGCCCGCACGTAGTCGGCGGCGCTGATGCCCTCCCCGAGCTTGCCGGTGTTGAACGTGACCGTCTCGACCTCGCCGAGTTGGGCCGGGCGGCCCTTCGTCGGGTGGCTGCTCAGGTTCACGACCGTGTTGACTGCCGCGAGCGTCACGAACGTTGGCACCACCAACTCGCCGTCGATGACCGGATCGACTTCCTCGACATGGTGCCCCAGGTCAGCGCAGAGCCTCGCCGTGTCACGCAGCGTCTGGAGGTATTCCGGGGCGACGGGCGCGCCGTTCGGAGCCTTCGACGTGAAGGCGATCCGCAGCGGGCGGCCAGCGGCACCGACCTCAAAGAGCAGCGGCCGGGCCAGTGGCGGCGCATGGTACGGATCGCCCTGGCCGGGGCCGGCCGTCGCGTCCAGCAGCGCTGCCGTGTCGCGCACCGACAGCGTGACTGCGTGCTCGGTGGAGCAGCCGCCCAGCCCTTCGCCGCTGTATGGTGCCTGGGTGTTCCGGCCGCGTGTCGGCTTGAGGCCGACCAGTCCGCAGCACGCCGCAGGGGCGCGGATCGAGCCGAAGCCGTCCGACGCGTGCGCCATCGGGAGCATCCGCGCGCCCACAGATGCCGCCGCACCGCCAGACGACCCACCGGAGATGCGCGCGGTGTCCCACGGGCTACGTGTCGGACCGTAGGCGTCCGGCTCGCAGGTCAGTGACAGTCCAAGCTCGCACGAATTGGTGCGTCCGAAGATGACGAGTCCAGCCGCCTTCAGCCGCTCGACATGCTCGCTGTCGGCGGCGACGGGCGGGGTGTTCTGGAAGAACCGCGAGCCGCGCGTGATCTGGTCACCTTCAAGCCAGCCGCCCAGGTCTTTGAGCAGGTACGGCACGCCCTTGAACGGGCCATCCGGCAGCCCAGCTGCGATGGCCGCACGCCCGTACTCGTAGCGCCGGCCGATGACGGCGTTCACCGCATCGTTGCGGGCCTCGACGCGCGCAATGGCCGCGTCTAGCAATTCGGTCGGCGTGACCTCGCCGCGCTGCACCAACTCGGCCAGCCCCAGCCCGTCATACTGTTCGTATTCCGCGAACCCTGCCACCTGCTACCTCCGTGATCGGCGCGCCGAGCCGCCCGGTTTGGCCGATGATAGCCCGGCGCTTGTCCGGCGCGTCGGTTGCCAGTCGATCAGGGTGGGTCGGCGGCACGGCGACTGTCACGGGCGGCGACCGTCCGTGATTTGACGGGCCAGCGCCGTCTGGAGATGCTGCGCCCAGGCCTGCGCCGCCGTGTCGCGGGTGCGGTCCACCGCCCAGCCAACACGCCCGCCACAGCCCGGCGCGCGGCCGTCGACACAGCGGAATTGCCGCAGGGCGTAGCCGCCGTCGGCCTCTGCGAGGTTGGTGCTCAAGGCGCCGGCGTTGGCGCGCGCCATCCCAAGCCAGCGAGCATCGCCATCGACGCTGTACAGCGCGAGGTGCCCGAAGCTGGCCCAGGCCGCATACGACGTGTACACCTGATCTACACCGCTTTCGAGGTTGTAGCCGCCCTTCGCACCGTTCCAGAACGTTACGTGCAGCGCGTCACCGATGGCCCGCGCGCGTGCGACCCGCCCACCGTCGCCGTCGATGTTCGCCACCAGCAAGTGTGCCTCGATGGCGATAGCCTGGTCGTAGTTGAAGTACCGTTCGCTGCGGACCGGACCGCCGCTCCGCTCGGTGGGGC
>JBBQBU010000450.1:0-5143 GCA_038318015.1 Chloroflexota bacterium
CGGATCACCTGGAACTGAAACACAATCGTCTGGCGTCCGCTCGGCCCGAACTGCTCGTAGCGGCCGGACAGTCCGGGGCCGTCAGCCTGGGGCCGCAGCAGCACCACCGTCGATTCAACGGGTAGCTCGTGGCGACGCAGCAGCAGTCCGTGATACTGCAGCAGCCGAATCGGCAGCGTCCGGTCGTAGCCGGACTGGAACTCCAGGTGCGCCAGCCACGGTGACGGACTGTTCACCCGCAGCACCTTGTCCACCTCCTCCAGCACCGTCGAGACTTCAGAGTCCACGGCCTGCACCGGGCCGTCGACCGGCAAGCCCGCCCACCGCAGCCAGCCGGCCGGATCGGTGTCGATCAGCAGCCGGCTGGTGACATCGTAGGGGCGTGGTCCGCGATCATGCTGCACGGGTGTGGCCTCGCGTGGGTGGGGCGGCGGGTGCCCTGCGACTACCATAGGGTCGTGCGCCAGTCGCTGAGTATAACCGCCTTCGGCGAAGATGTAAGGGTTGATCGCGCAGATGGTGCACGTCGATGTCCATGCACGCCGCTGGGCTGTTCTAAATCGAAGCCCGGCGGCGTGCGGGTCGGGGCAACATTGGAGGGTGTGTCGATGGCTGGGAACGCGAGTAACGTGGCAGGCGAGGTGATGACCGTGCTGGGGCCAGTCCCGGCTGACCTCCTCGGGAAGACGCTGATGCACGAGCATCTGCTGTTCAACCTGGAAACCTACCTGCACGAGCCGCCCGACCGCGCAGACGTGCCGATGATGGAACAGCCGTTGATGCTGGACAATCTCTGGTGGGTGCGCGAGCATCCGATGGCAAGCCACCAGAACCTATACCAGATGGATGCCGCCCTGGCCGCTGCCGAAGCTGTGCGGTTCAAGGCGGCCGGCGGTAGCACCATTGTCGAGGTGTCCAGCATCGGGCTGGCACGAGACGTACGCGGCTTGCAGCAGATCGCCCGGCAGACCGGGCTGAACATCGTGGCGGGCACGGGCTACTACGTCGGCTCGTCACACCCGGCGTCGCTGGCAGGACGCAGCGTCGAGGATGTCACCGATGAGCTGGTCCGCGACATCCTCGAAGGTATGGACGGCACCAGTATCCGCGCGGGTGTTATCGGCGAGATCGGGACGTCTGACCCGCTCTACGACGCCGAAGCCGTGGTGCTGCGCGCCGCCGCCCGCGCGCAGGCAACCACCGGCGCAGCGATGGTCGTCCATCCGGCTCCGCAACACCGGAGCGCGGAGGCGTTCGGCCCGTGGCTTGACATCCTGGAAGGTGAAGGCGCGATCCCGTCGCGGGTCGTCCTGAGCCACTGCGAAGCACGCCTCGGGGAGCGGCCGGGAGACTTCGCGGCGCTGGCGGCGCGCGGCTACGTGCTGGCCTTGGATACCTGGGGCAACACGAAGCACTATGAGAGCCGCAACTTTACGATGCCGAGCGATGAGGACCGCGTCAAACTCCTGGCGCGCCTGATCGCCGACGGCCTGGCCCCGCACCTCGTGCTGGCGCAGGATGTCTGCTACCGCGACGCGCTGACCGCCTACGGCGGACCCGGCTACGGCTACATTCTGCGTGGCATCTGGCCGCGCCTCCTCGCAGCCGGCGTGCCAGCAGCGGCGCTCGACACCATGCTGATCGACAACCCACGTCGCATTCTGACCGGCAAATGACGGGCGAATGACGGCTAGATGTATGGTCAGCACCCGTTATTTGCACGGCATTCGCACGGCCGGACGGCCCGTGCGGTCTTGCGGAATCGTGGCTTCACGACAAACTGCCCAGAATAGTCGTCGTGGGCGAACGAACGGCTGGACTCGGCGCAGAGGCGCGGCATATCATCGCGCGGGAGATGGGCTGCGCGTCGCGGTGTCGGTCGTGGCGAGACCGTGTGCCGTTGCCCACCTCATGAAGGAGGGACATTCCATGAAAGCACTCTGGCTCCCCGTTGCTGGGGCCTTCGCGCTCGCGATGACATCGCTGGCCGTCCTGCCGGCCACCACCCAGGCGCAGCAGAGCATCACCATCAACCTGACGCCACAGAACAACTCCGGCCAGACCGGCACCGCTGTCCTCACGCCGGATGGCGCAGGTACCAAAGTCGTGCTGACGCTGGCGAACGCGCCCGGCCCCCATCCTGCGCACATTCACGCCGGTTCGTGTCCGACGCCCGGTGCAGTTGTGTTCCCGCTGACCTCCGTCACCAACGGCACGTCCGAGACGACGGTCGCCGCCTCCATCGCTGACATCATGAAGGCACCGCACGCCATCAACATTCACAAGTCGCCGCAGGAGATTCCGGCCTACACCTCCTGCGGCAACGTCAGTGCGCCCGCAGTGGCAGCAGCACCGGCCGCTGCGTCGCCGGTTGCGGCTGCACCCGCGGCCCAGCCGGCCGCCCCGCCGGCTGCGGCAGCGTCGCCGGTCGCCGCGCCGGCCCAGGCTCCCCGCCCGGTCGCATCGCCGGCTGCGCTGCCGCGCACGGGCGAGGTTGACCCGAACGCCGGCCTGTGGATGGTCGTTGTCGCGGGTGTTGGTCTGCTCGGGGCGGGCGCGCTCGTGCTGGCACGGAAGCGCGGCTCGGTCTAGCCGTTCGGCCCACACTGATGCGGCCTGCCGCGTCGCACAGCAGCGCCCGCGAGACGTTCTCGCGGGCGCTTTCGTGTGTGCTGTTCCTGTGGGTCCGCGTGGCCATGGCTGGACCCGTCGTGCTGTGCCCGGCACCGTGCGTCGGGCCGGGACGCCGACAACTCCCGACTGTGCCCTGCGTATCACGGTAGAATCGGGAGGGCATCCGTGGAAGCGCGCGTCCCCAAATCGGCGTGTGCCGCCACCCTCCCCGCCCGATCGCTGCACGCTTTCGGCCCTGCACGGGGCCTACTGCTGGAGATACCGTGGATATCGTCGAGGCAATCCGAACGTTTCATAAGTTCTGGGGCAACTTTGTCGTCCCGATTGCGGCCGTTGTTGCCCTCGTTGGGGCTATTGCAGCCTGGCTCGGCGCGCTGCCGCCTCGACTGGCCGCACGTCGGGCGTCGCTGTTGTACGTGATCGCGCTGGACTCGCAGTTGCTCCTGGGCATCGTGATCTGGCTGGGCCTCGGCGGGCTGGCGCTGGCCCGGCCGTACCGCCTGGAGCACCCGCTCATCATGATCCTGGCGGTCGTCGCGCTGCACGGCGGGCTGGTGCTGGCGAAGCGCGCGAAGTCGGACAAGGCCGTCGCGCGCACCACTGCCATCGCAGTCGCGATCAGTTTCGCGCTGGTCCTGCTGGGTATTCCCGGCCTGGTGATGCGCTGACCATGGAACTGGCGCTGCCGGGGGCCGCTGCGGCGCTGAGCTTCGCGCTGGCGTGGTCGATGCTGCGCCGGTTCGCGGCGCGCCGCCGGCTGCACGAGCTAATCTGGGGTGGGACGTTCGCCGCGTTCGCACTGGCGGCCGGCGCGGAGTTCTACGCCACCGTCTTCGGGTGGACGCCTGCGCTGGTGCGCCTCTACTACCTGGCCGGGGCGTCGCTCTCGGTCGGGTTCCTGGCGCTCGGGACGCTCGTGCTGCTGGTGCCCCGGCGCATCGCGCTGGTCGCCCTCGGTGTGGTGCTGGTGCAATCGTTGTTCATGGCATTCCTGGTGCTGCGCTCCAACGTAGACCCGGAACTGATCCGGGTGGCCGGCTGGAGCGCTCTTGGGCGGGACGGCAGCCTCCGTGCGCTCGCGCTCACGATCAACGTCCTGGGCACGATGGTCGTCCTGGTCGGTACGTTCGGGTCGGCATACTCGCAGTGGGCTAGCGGCGCTCCGGGGGCCGGTGGGCGGGCACTCGGCGTGTTCTTGATCGGCCTCGGCACGCTCACTGTCGCGACCGGCGGCAGTCTGACCCGTTACGGCCATCATCTCCTGTACGGCCCGATGGTGATCGGGCTGCTCATTATCTTCTTCGGCTACCGGCGCGTGACCCGCGGGATGGGCCGCCCAGCCGTCGCGTTGCCGCACGACCTTTCTACGTCTGTCCACCGTCCCGATCTACCCCCCGAACGATCCCGTGATCTGCCCGATGCTACAATCGGAACACACGACTCGGCGGGAGACGCATGGCCCACACGTTCACCGTCGTAGCAGTGGAGACCGGCGCGGGCGACCATGATGGCTGTGCCGCTGTGTGCAGGCCGCAGTGCACGATGAGTCGATCCTGCCCGGACCGGGTCTACCCGACCTTGACAGATGGAGGCGGCCACATGCGCTCGCCAGCCCGAATACGCGCCCGTGCGCGGTCGGCGTGACGCTGGAAGCAAGCGGACAACGCGACGCCGAGCAGGACGGCCACGGCGAGATGCCGCCACTCACTGGGGCGGCGCGCGTGGTTGTCGTCGGGAGCGACGAGGAGCGGATCGCGCAGTATCAGGCAGCACTGGGGCTGGCCCAGGTGCCGTTCCGTACGACGCTGGATACCGCCGAGGCCGAGACGCTGATCGGCGAGTTGCCACTTGAGGTGCTCGTGCTGGATCTCGGGCTGCCGCGCCTGGCGTTGCTCCAACTCTACAGCCAGGCGCGCAGCCTCAAAGGCGGCTCCGACGTGCAGGTGCTCTTCGTCGGCCAGGACGGCGACACCGGGCCGGACGACCATTTCCTGCCGGGCGAACCGTCTCCCGTCACCGTCTCGTCCTGGGTCAGCGATCTGGTAGCCGGCGTGACCGAACCGCCGGCCCTTGACCTCGGCCTTGATGACAGCCCGGCCCGAACGGCAGACGTGGCAGACGTGGCAGACGTGGCAGACGTGGCCGTCGTTGACGAGGTGCCGGTCGTCGCGTCGGTCGTCTTGGAGGGAATCGACGAGGACCCGCCAGCGGCGGACGACGCGCCACGATCTGTCGATGTGCCGCCGCAAGCTGACCACGCGACAACCCCTGGTGCAGCGGTGGCCGATGAGGAGCCTGCAATCCTCTCCGATGGTGACGGTGCGCCTGACACCGGTACCGTTGCCGCTGGGGCCGGGGCAGCCAGCGCAATCGGACCTGGCGAGACGGCAGCGGAGCACCCTGTACCCGGCCCGTCTCCCGACCAGCCGGAGGCTCCGAGCCGCCGCACGTATGTCGTGCTCGTGCGGATCGGCCTGGTGCTGCTCGTGCTCGGCGCGCTGCTGATGCT
>JBBQBU010000451.1:0-5119 GCA_038318015.1 Chloroflexota bacterium
TCCGGCCTGTACACCCCGGCCAGGATGCGCGTCGCCTGACACTCCTGGGGCACTGGGGCACTGGGGCACTGGGGCACTGGGGCACTGGGGCACTGGGGCACTGGGGCACTGGGGCACTGGGGCGATCCTCGCAGGGGAGGAACATGACTTGACCGTACGAATTGTGATGCATGCCGAGCGGCCGGACCTGGACGAACGCTGGAACGAGGCGTCGAAACGGGTCTGGCCGGCGTTCGCGCTGCACGGCGAGACGCCCAATGCGTATTGGGACGGGCTGGCGCGGCACTATCCCGAGTGCCAACTCTACCTGCTGGACGGCGACTCGAACACGTTTATGGGCATCGGCAACACCGTGCCCGTCGTCTGGGATGGTACACCAGCAGGATTGCCCGGCGGCGTCGATGACGTGCTGTTGGCCGCTATCCGCGACCGAGCGTCGCAGGCACCAGCGACGACCCTCTGCGCCCTGCAAGCGGGCATCCTGCCGGAGTTCCGGCAGCGGGGACTGAGTACCGTGATCATCGAGGCCATGCGCGACGTGGCCGCGAGCCGTGGGCTGGCCGACCTGATCGCGCCGGTCCGCCCGAACCAGAAAAGCATGTACCCGCTCACGTCGATGGAGCGGTACATCCAGTGGCAGCGGCCAGACGGCCTGCCCCAGGATGCCTGGCTGCGGGTGCACGCGCGGCTCGGGGCGGAGATCATCGGGGTGGCCGAGCGGTCGATGGAGGTCAGCGGCACCGTCGCGGACTGGGAGGAGTGGACGGGGCTGACGTTTCCAGATAGCGGCCCGTACGTGGTCGAGGGTGCGCTGGTGCCCGTCATCATCGACCGGGCGACTGACAGCGGCCTGTACGTCGAGCCGAACGTCTGGATGCGCCACCGCGTCGGCTCGCCCCCAAGCTGAAAAGTCGGCTCAGTCCTCGCCCGCTCTCGCCTGCTGGTCTGCTCTCGACTCGGTTGAGCTCTTCTCTTTCTTGTCATCCCGAGTGGAGCGAGCTTGCGAGCGCAATCGAGGGATCTCAAGTCTCAGTATTGGTTGCCGAGGTCCCTCCACTTCGCTCGCAAGCTCGCTTCGGTCGGGATGACAAGATAGGTTGATTCGCTTCGGTCGGGATGACAAGACAAGATGACTCGAAACCCCTGGAGGGCGCTGTATCTTTGGTTTAGCGCAGCCCCTCGGTCACGGAGGTCACGTTGTAGCGCAGCAGGTCGAGGTAGGTCTTGACCTGATCGTCGAAGGCGTCGCTGTAGAGGCGCTTGACCTGCACACCAGCATCCTTCGCGGCCAGCTCCAGAATGCGGGCGTTGAACTGCGGTTCGGCGTAGACGGTCGGGATCTGGTGCTGCCGCATCTCCGTCACCAGCGCCGCCACTTCCATCGCAGACGGCTCACGGCCGGGGCTCTTCAGCACCACGCCGACCAACTCTAGACCATAATGCTGCGCGAAGTACGGGAAGGCGTCATGGAAGGTGACGAGCTTGCGGCGCGCAGCTGGGATCGTCGCTACCTCGGCCTGGCCCCAGGCGTCCAGTGCGTTGATCTCGCCGATGTAGGCGTCGGCGTTCGCGGCGTAGAAGGCGGCGTTGGCCGGGTCCGTCTCGGTCAGCGCGTCGCGGATGACCAGCACGTAGCGGGCAGCGTAGGCCGGGTCGAGCCAGAGGTGCGGGTTGCCGACTGCGTGGCCGTGTTCGTTGGCGTGCCCGTCGTCGGCTGCATCCGCATCGTGATCGTCGCCGTCATCCGCTAGCGGCGTGATGCCGTCGCTCAGCACCACGACGCGCAGGCCGGACAGCTGCTGCTCAGCTACGAGGTCGGCGGCGGGGTCGTCCAGCCCCAGGCCATTCCAGATGGCCATCCGCGCCCCCTGGAGCGCCTGGATGTCGCGGGGGGTCGGCTGGTAGGTGTGGGGGTCGGCACCGGGGGGCACGATGCTGAAGGCATCGACCTGCTCACGGCCGACCTGCCGCACGAAGTCCTGGGCGATGGCATTGCCCGTGACGACTCGGAGCGGGCCAGCCTGGGCCTGCGGGGTGGCGGCAACGGATGCGACGGCTGCGAACGCGACCGCCAGGGCCACGACGCCGGCAAGAACAGAGACAGCGAGTTTGTGCATGGACCCAGACTCCAACAGCAACATGCCAGGGTGTTGCAGCCCCGCACGCAGGCGCGCTTCACGGGAGACAGGAAGCACTCCCGAGCGCCGCAGCAAACGACACCGCGTATCAGTAGCATAACGGATACCGCACACCCACTGCCACGGACGAGACGGTGTATCAGCGCACGTGCGTGGCACGTTCGGGCATCGTTTCGGCGTTCCACGGTTTCCGGCGGCCCGAGGCCGTCACGGCATATGCCCCCAGCCGCGTCATCCTGCGGCATGCATTCACCCGCCGCACACGACGGACACTGACAACGCTGTGCCCGTCAGGCGGCAGACGCGCCTCCGGAAGCGTCCAGTCGTGGACGGGTTTCACCGTCCCAACGCGACCCGGATGGGCGCAGCCACGCCACGCATACTGTCATCCTCAGCCTGCGCCATTGGCCGATTCCGACAATCCGAGTCAGCATGCTGAAGCATCTGCCCGCCGGCACCTTCGAGAGAAGCACCCCATCCATGCCCGGTAACGCCAGAGAGGGGGGCCGGCGTGTGCCGGCTCCCCCTCTCTGTGCTATGGCCGAGTACCCAGGGCGTCAGGGGCGCGCGGCCCCTACCCCGTACCCGAGGTTAGCGACTCCAAATGTGCGTGCAGTTCGGGTCCACATCGTCGTCGTTGTCGTTCTCGTTGTCCGGACCCTCTTCGCGGTCCTGTTGGCAGGAGATGTAGAACGCGTCATAAGCCTGCTCGTTGCGCTTGTGCGCCTCGTGCACGAACACGTAGTCACCGACCAGCAGGTCGCCGCAATAGAGGCGGTCGATGCGGTTCTCCAGCTCGCGCGGCCCCTGGTACAGGACCGCCTCACCGTCAACCGTGTTGACCGTGATCTCCTTCGGATTGATGCCGCAGTTCAGGGCAACCACCCAGCCTTCGAGGGCAAAGTTGTCCTCAGAGAGGTTGTTCGTGGTGGTCCGAGGCGAGTCGTCGTCCTCTTCCTCGTTGTCCTTGTCCGACCGACGCTCCTCACGGGTCCGCTCGCGGTTGCCCTTCTCGTCCTCGTCAGACTCGCGATTCTTTTCCTTCTTCTCGTTGTCGCGCTCTTTCTTGTCCTGCACCGAGATGCTGGTGTAGTCAGCGTAGACTGACGGAACGCTTGCGTTGATACCGAAATTGCCGCTCACCAGAGGCGAGGCCGCCACAGCGATCAAGACGATGGCGACGAGTGCCCGAACGACTCCCATGAGCAACACTCCTGAAAACATCTCGCGGCCACCACCGTTCCGACACGAAGATGCCGGTGAACTGTTCGCCCACGTACGTTGAACCGCCGCCAGTGTACCAGTTCATAGCACCGTATGGAACGCTTCGTAACCGTCCGGACGCCTGTGCTTGGAATATCCACGACATGACAGGCATGTCAGGGTGCAAAACGAACTGAACGTGCGACGGTTGCTCATCGCGGAGCAGTCGCGTTGCCGACCTGGTCCGTGCACCGATCCTCATCATCAGTATGGGCGACGCGGCTGACGTTCACGCAAAAACGCTCAGGCGACGTTCCGGCGTCGCCCGAGCGTTCAGAAGGTGATCGAATGTGCGGAGTTACTGGCCGGTAGCCTGCGCCCGACCGTCGACAACCGTGGCGAGGTGCGCGATCTCGTCGAAGCTGATCGCGTCGCCGGGCGTTGTGTTCTGGGACACGGTGTAGACGGTGCCATTGCGCCGCCACGAGATCCAGATGCGCCCCTCGTTCTGGCCCGTCCCGACCTGTGCCACGGTGTCGTCGCCCAGACTCACCGGCGACGGCACGTCCTTCCACTGCGGGGCGTTGCGCGGCTCGTTCGGCTCGTAGACCTCGCGCATATCCTTATGCGCGCCGTCTGCGTCCTTGTAGTAGCTCACCGTGACGGCGAACGGCGGCGGAAACCCGGCACCGATCCATCGAGCGTACACGCCCTGCCAGCCCAGGCGAATCGCGCGCTCGCGGGCGGCAACCAGGCTCGGGTAGTCGCTGGTGTAGTAGTGCAGCGTGTCAAACGCCAGTTCGCCACGGATCACCTGATCTTCGGGGCGGGTCGCGTCGCCGGCCTGGAGCAGCACCGCCGACGCCCGGTCCTTCAATTCTTGCGCTGACAGCACGCCCTCGAACGTGTTCGGGCCGGCTGGCAGCGGCCCGACGCCAGACGGCGGGTTGAGCGCCGCCTGAATCGCCTCGGGCGGTGCCGTGGTCGTGTCGCGCCCGAAGTTCAGCGTGACATCTGGCGACACGCCAACCTCGTCGATGATGACCTCTTGCAGTCCGCTGTGGACCTCGCGGATCGCCACCATCATGCCGGCACCGAGCGGCAGCGGCACGATGTTGCCGGTGTTCAGCGCACCCGCCGAGCGCCGGCCCATGATGACGCCGCGCTTGAACTCCTGCACCGCCGACGCGAACGCCTCAGAGGCCGACGCCGAGTTGCCGTCAATCAAGACCACCAGCGGGCGCTGGACTCGGAACAGGTGGCCGTCGCTCGACTGCTCGTAGCGGCCGTCGAGGCGGTCCCGCTCGACCAGGATCGGGCCGGCATCCACGAATCGCCCGAGCACCTGCGACAGGCTTGCGCCGCCGCCGTTGCCGCGCAAATCAACGATCCAGCCTTTGCCGCCCGCCTGCTCGCACTGCTCCAGGTAGTAGTCCCAGTCGTCGCCGATGTTGCGGCCGGTCGGGCCGATGGCGAAGGCGACCGGGAACGTGGAGAGACGGAAGTGGCAGACGCCTTCGGGCAGCACGCGCATGGTCAGGGGCGGCTCACTGAACCGCGCGCGAACCACCGTGATCTCGACCGGGCTGTCCCCGCGCTGCAACGTCAGCCTGACGGGCTGCCCTTCTTCCCCCCGCAGCATCTCGGAGACGGTTGCGAGCTCGACGCGGGTCGCGCTCCGGCCGTCGATAGCTTGAATGATGTCGCCTTCCAGGATACCGGCCTTCTCGGCGGGCGCGCCAGCCACCACCGAACCGATACGGAACGGTGCTGCCTGC
>JBBQBU010000452.1:0-5104 GCA_038318015.1 Chloroflexota bacterium
GGCCCTTGCGGTCATGGCGGAGCTTGAGCGCCGCTTCGAAGCACGCTTTGCGCTGCTAACGATCTGGTTCTCTGACCTCGAAACGTCGGCTCCCGCCTACTGCGCGGCGATGACGAAGTTCGGCGACACCGCCGAAGTCGCCGTTGATCGGTGCGAGTTGCTGGTGGAGCGGGTGTCCACGACGGTGGAGGTTTTGCGCGGGGAGTTGATCGAGTTCTCGACGCTCTGCCGCGTGATCCCGTCGGAGGTGCGCGACTGGGTTGCCGCGCGCCGGGCTGATGGCGACACCGGGCCGCTTTGTCCCATCGTCGGCCGGGCGCTGACGGTCGATCCGCACGCGCTTGCCGACCACCTGGGCTGGGTCCAGTTCGAGGCCGAGCGCGCCCGCGCCGCCCTGACGGAAGCAAATCTGCGGCTGGTCGTTAGCGTCGCCAAGAAGTACATCGGCCGGGGCATGTCGCTGCTGGACTTGATCCAGGAGGGCAATATCGGCTTGATCCGCGCGGTTGAGAAGTTCGAGTATCGCAAGGGGTACAAGTTCAGCACCTACGCGACGTGGTGGATCAGGCAGGCCATCACCCGAGCGATTGCCGACCAGGCCCGCACGATCCGTATCCCCGTCCACATGGTCGAGACGATCAACCGCCTGAGCCGACTGACGCGACGGCTGGTGCAGGATCTTGGCCGCGAGCCGACATCGGAAGAGCTTGGCGCGGAGATGGAGATCACCCCCGACCGGGTACGTGACATCCTGAAGGTGGCACAAGACCCGGTCTCGCTCGAAACGCCGATTGGCGAAGAGGAAGACAGTCACCTTGGCGACTTCATCGAGGATCACGGCGCGATGGCCCCATCGGATGCGGCCTCGCACCAGTTGCTCAAGGAGCAGGTCGAGGACGTGTTGGACTCGCTGACCGGTCGCGAGCGCCGGGTGCTCCAGCTACGGTTCGGCCTGGACGACGGGCGGCAGCGCACGCTCGAAGAGGTCGGCCGGGAGTTCGGCGTGACGCGGGAGCGCATCCGCCAGATTGAGGCGAAGGCCCTGCGGAAGCTGCGGCACCCGAGCCGATCCAAGAAGCTGCGCGACTACCTGGAATAGCCGCGCATCCTGGCAGGGGGCAGCACAGGCGCGATTCATCGCGCCCGCACTCCTACCCCTTTGGGCGCGATGAATCGCGCCGGTACGTTGGACTGAGAAGTGGAATTGCGGCTCCCCCTGTCCCGCTTGCGACGAGGGGAGGCCCGAAGGGATCTTGCGGCTGCTGCCACAGAAAGCGGGGCGCGGCCCCGCGAATATCGTCCTACGGACGACATCGCAGGCGATGTTTGCGCCGCGCAGCGGGGATCCCGTCGTTCGCGAGGGGGCCGGGGGTGAGGGTTGACGCAACGACCAGGGTTTGACGCAAACGTTCCCGCATCGGCTCCGGCATACTAGCCGCATGGAAGTCTGGGCGATTGCCAGCGGCAGCTCCGGGAACGCATACCTGCTCCGCACCGAAACTGAGACCGTCCTGGTCGAGTGCGGCATTCCGCTCAGTCGCATCACCGGGTTCCTGAAGAAGCTTGGCGTCAGCCCGTACGACCTGACGGGCGTCCTGCTGACCCACGACCACACTGACCACACCAGGTCCGCGCGCCAGCTTTCCGATCGGTACGGCGTGCCGATCATCGCCACGCGCGGAACGCTTGGGCGTGAGCCGCTGCGCGACGCCGAGAATGCCCGCCCGATTGATACCGACCGGGCGTTTCGGCTGGGCAGCCTGGAAGTCCTGCCGTTCAAGGTGCCGCACGACGCCTATGAGCCAGTCGGCTTCAAGATCAGAGGACATGGCAGCACCGTCACCGTGACGACGGACCTGGGCTTTGTGCCGGCCGAGGTGCAACGCCAGCTTCGCGACAACGACCTCTTGATCCTGGAAGCGAACCACGACGTGGAGATGCTCCAGAACGGGCCGTACCCCACCTTTCTGAAGCGCCGCGTGCTCGGCCAGCACGGGCACCTGTCCAATGCTGCGACCGCCGAGGCGCTGGCGGCCTGCCGCGACCGCGTGCCGACCCAGGTCTGGCTGGCGCATCTCAGCCCGACGAACAACTGCCCAAACACCGCGTTGTCGGCGATCACCGACCGACTCCGGGCAGTGGATCTGCCGCACGTCTCCGTGCAGGTTGCCGAGCGGCACCGTCCCAGCCTGCACTGGTCGGCTGCACCGCGTACGCACCAACTGTCGCTGCTCTAGGCGTGAGCGGGCCGCCGCTGTTCGGCAGGGCCGCTGCTCTGCGGGCCGACGCTGGTATGTGACCGTTGGTCGCCTGCCCGGCGCACTCAACATGTGATGTAGGAGGAGAGCCATTCCGCTATCGGCTACTCCCCCGTTCGTCGTGTATCCACCCGACTCCTCGGGAGTGGCGCGGGTGTGTGAGGCGTGTCCCTGTGCTTTCCAGATTGCATGGCGACACGCTCCGGCTAGCCGTCGGCTTGTTCTGCTTGCTGCTTGGCGCGCTGATGCTGGCCGCGCCGCATCAGTTCGGCGACCGCACGTACAACATCATCAACGTCACCATTCCGGCCCTCGGCAAAATCTTGGTCGTAGGCGGCATGGTGTTGGGTGCCGTGATGGTCCTCGGCTTCAGTCGGAGGACGTACGTTGCTGCGCATGCGGTGGCGGCGGTGCCGCGCCTGGTACTCGGTGCCGGGCAGCCATGAAGTCGCGGACTGGCCTGCGGCGCTGCTCTTCTTCTGACGGCCGTCCGGACGTTTGTCGCCGCGTATCTCCCACCTGACCAACCGCACGCTCCCGCCGTGGGGCGTCCTCCCTGCCACGGCTTGGCCCTGGACGCAGACTGCGCCCAAGCGTACCCTACTCGTATCGACACACGTAGCGTCCTTACACGTCGTCGCACCAGCAGTGATGTCCGCCGCGTCCAACGCGCGGCCTGGAGGCCTAATGGCTGCTCAGTTCCCTCCGGCCACGACGCCACATCTCCCACCTGCCAGCGCGCGAAACGCGCCCGCCCGCCGCACCGTCACACTGGACCCGGTGGCGCTGTGCCCGATCCAGGAGCTTGAAGCAGTCGGTGAGCCGGGCCTGTTCGCGGAGATGCTGGAACTGTTCAGGAGCGAGGGCAGCCGCCGCATTGATCAGCTACAGGTAGCATTGGACCGTCATGACGCCGAACAGGTCTTCCGGCTGGCGCACACGCTGAAGGGCGAGGCGCTAGCCTGGGGGGCAACCGACCTCGTGAACGTTGCTCGCGCGATGGAGGCACAGGCTCGGACCGGTGATGTCACAGGCCTGACCGACGCGATACGCGAATTGGCCGCGCTGTTCGCCGCCACGCTCGACGCGCTCGACGCCATCTGCCCGCGCGCCGCGTCGCTCGATAGCTGATTGCTTTGGACGGTTCGTGCGCTCGTTCCAGCCGATTCTGGGTAGTTTCCCGTGACGCGCTAGACCTGTGAGAGGGCGTCCTGCGGCGCCGATCATCAGGCTTTGCGCCATGCCCGCCGCTCGGAGCCAGCCGGCCGCGCACTCGTATTGCCGTCGCACCTTCTGACGAGTTACGGTGTTGACCCAACGGCGGGCTATCGGCCGGGCTGTATCAATGCGTCTGATACAATCCTTCCGAGTCAGCACGTCCAGCGCGGGTAGGCATTGCGTCGGCGCGCACATCTCACGGTCGCAATTCTCCGACATCGGCGGGTGATTTCCAGCATGCTCTCTCGTCCGCGCCCAGCTTCGAGCGACGAGGTCCGTCGCGCCTTCGTCGAGTTCTTTGCCGAGCGCGGCCATGTCCATCAGCCAAGCTCTAGCCTGGTGCCGTTCAATGACCCGAGCGTGCTCCTGACGACTGCCGGCATGCAGCAGATGATCCCGTACATGCTGGGCCGCGAAGTGCCGCCGGCTATTCGCATGACCTCGGTGCAAAAGTGCTTCCGCACCAACGACATCGACGAGGTCGGCAACCCACGCAATCTGACGTTCTTCGAGATGCTTGGCAACTTCTCCATTGGGGACTACTTCAAGAAGAAGATCATTCCCTGGTCCTGGGAGTTCATCACCGAATGGCTCCAACTCCCGGCCGAGCGCGTCTATATCACCATCCACCCGTCGGACGACGAGGCCCGGCAGTTATGGCTCGGCATCGGCATCCCGCCTGAGCGCATTGTGGAGCTGGAAGACAACTGGTGGGGGCCGCCGGGTGCCGAGGGACCGTGCGGTCCCGACTCTGAACTGTACTGGGACTGGGGGCCGGAGTCCGGCTGCGGCACGCCCGAATGCGCGCCGGGTTGCGACTGCGACCGCTACCTTGAGTTCTGGAACCTCGTGTTCATGCAGTTCTACCAGGACCGTCAGGGGAACCGGACGCCGCTGCCGCGTGCCAACATCGACACTGGCTCCGGCCTGGAACGCGTCACCGCGATCATGGAAGATGTCCGGACGGTCTACGAGACGGATCTGTTCCGCCCAATCATCGACGCGGTCGCCGCGATTGCCGACACGTCGTTCGGCCACAGCGAGGAACATGACTACGCGCTGCGGGTCGTTGCCGACCACGCGCGCGGCGTGACCTTCCTGGCGGCGGACGGCGTGGTGCCCGGCAACGAGGGGCGCGGCTACGTGATGCGCCGGATCATCCGGCGGGCGGTGCGGTACGGGCGCATCCTGGGCATCGAGCGGCCGTTTCTTGAGGCCATCGTTGATCGCGTCATTTCGCGGATGGGCGAGCACTACCCGGACATGGTCGCCGGCCGGGCCGTCATCATCGAGACGATTGTGCTGGAAGAGTCGCGCTTTGCCGAGACGCTGGCGGCCGGCACCGAGCGCCTGAACGAGTGGATCGCGCAGGCAACAGAATCCGGTCGGACCCACGTCGATGGCCGGCTGCTCTTTCAACTGCATGACACGTTCGGCTTTCCGTTCGAGCTGTCGGAGGAGATGTTGGCCGAGGCCGGCGTCCAGGCCGACCGCCCGGGCTTTGAGGCCGCGATGGAGGAGCAGCGCACGCGCAGCCGTGCTGGGGCGCGCTTCCACGGCATCGCCGAGGTGCTGGCGAGCGAAGGCCCGCACGGTGCGCCCGGTAGCCAGTTCCAGTGGGAGCGTCC